>JAQIBO010000272.1 GCA_027859055.1 Spirochaeta sp. | reverse complement strand
GAGTTGCGCCGGCAGGTGGGCGGCGCGCTCCGTGAGGCCCACGCCGGCCAGCAGCGCCTCCGCCTCGTCACGGATCTCAGCCCGGGCGCGACCGGTGACCATCGCCGGGAGCATGACGTTTTCCACGGCGGTGAAGTCGCGCAGCAGATAGTGGAACTGAAAGACCAGCCCCACCGTCCGCGACCGGTAGCGGTCCATCTCTTCATCCGTTTTGGAGGCAACCCGGCTCTCGCCGACGTAGATGTCCCCCGCATCGGGGGTGTCCAGGCCGGCAATGAGGCTCAGTATCGTGCTTTTACCGCTTCCGCTCTCTCCGACAACGGCCAGCTGTTGCCCCGCCGCAAGCTCCATCGTGACGTCGCGCAGGACGTGTAGCCGTTCCTCGCCGTTGGGAAAGCTTTTCTCTACCGCATGCAACCGAATATCCACGCCCACCTCAGACTCCTCGCTTATTCATTGCGCAACAGCTCCTGCGGCTGAATTCGCACCACCGAGTTGGCGGCAAACCGTGCCGCAACCACTGCGATACCGACGGCGCCGGAGGCGATCGCCAGCAGTTCCTGCGGAGAGATCCGTCGCGGAATCTCTTCGATATAGAAATAGGACGGCGAAAACACCTGAACTCCCTGATCACCAAGAAGACCGGTCACCCACTCCAGGAGTTGAAAGATCTCGTTGAGATTGCCCGAAAGAAACAGCCCGATCAGCATTCCCGTCAACGTCCCGATAGTCCCGATGAACCAGCCTTCAAGGATAAACGCGAAGCGAATCTGTTGCGCCCCCGCACCGATGGCGCGCAGAATCGCGATCTCCTCACTGCGTTCGAGAATGCTGCGACGCAGCAGCTGGTAGATGTTTCCCGCCACAACGAGAAAGATCAGACCGACGAGAAAGACCATCATCGATTTTTCCATCCGGAGAGCGCCAAAAATGCCGCGATTGAACTCGCGCCACGTGGCGACGGTAACCTCCGGGATCGTGTCCCGCAGCTGTTCTGCGATATCTTCAACGTCAAAGCGGTCGGAGACCTTAATCCCGTAGATGACCGGATCCCGGGCATCCAGAACGTCCGCCGCGGATGCAAGCGAGACAAATCCCCAACTGCGGTCAAACTCAAGGTAGCCGCTGCGAAACAGTCCGGTCACCGTGAGCTGGACCTCGGCGGGACGGGACCCTCCGGCGGGAATGTGCGTGACCGCCACGGTGTCCCCGACGCGTACGCCCAGCGCCCGCGACAGTTCTGTCCCCAGAACGATGCCGGTCGGATCCGAGAGATCAAACGCCCCCACGGGAACCTCAAGCTGCTCGGCCGCGCCGCGGTCACGTTCCAACCAGTCCGGCGGCACGCCACGAATCATGATCCCCTGCGGTTCCGGCCAGTAGCCACGGGCAAGCGTCTGAATTTCCGTGAAGGGTACGATCGCGGTCGTTTCCGAGGTCGCCGCGTTCTGCAGCGATCGGCCGATCGGATTCTCCGGGGTATAGGTATCCACGGTGATATCGGTTTCGAGGCGGAGGTGAAACGAGTTCAACTCCAGCAGGTTTTCGATCGTACCAAGCTGAAAGCCGTTCATCACCGCCAGCACCACCACGAGGGTGGCGACCCCGGCGGTGATCCCCAGAATCGCCAGACCACCGGCGCCGCCGCGACGGGAGTGCCGTGAGCCGAGGAGTCGTCGTGCGACAAAAAAGACCCAGGAATTCATAGCTCTTCCACCCGCACGATCTCACCGTCGGCGAAAATGTGACGCCGGTAGAGGGTATCATCGGCATAAAACTCCCGCACCACCGGTTCGCCGGCGCGGTACCGCGTCACCGTTCCCTCGCCATCGGCGGTGGTACGTTCCCGGAACACCAGATCGCCGTCCACGATCCGTTCCATCTCAAATGAACCGTCTGTTTCATGGTTCCAGATCTCCCGGCGCACCGTTCCCGCCTCCCGGACGATCACTTCCGTGACGCGCCCCGCCTCGTCGAACGTGCGCTCCACCGTCCGAACCACCCGCCCCGCCGCTCGGATCACCTCAAAGACGATCACGCCGTCGCGGTAGCGGTACACTTCCCGCCGCTCGCCCTCGTGAACGCGCCGTTCGCTCATGCGGCCGTCACGGTAGGAGTACCACTCCTCCCGGACGGTGTCGGCAGTGGCGGTCGCGTCGGCACGCGCCGCCGCATCGCGGCGTCCCTCCCGGCGCGTGTACGCCGGGCGACCGCGGTCGTCAAACCGGCGAAGGAGCGTGTAGTCCGGTGCTTCGACGTACTCGTCCCACGCGTCCTCGGCCATCCCGTACAGAATCAGGACCGTGTCGCCGGCGGCGTCGGTCCGCAGCGTTTCCCGGAGCGTCCCGTCCCGGCGATACCGAAATACCTCCCGATACAGCAGTTCGTCGTCCTGGTCAAACCGCTCCCGTTCCAACGGCAATACGCCGCGATCGGTCAGTTCGGTCCGTTCGTACCCGCGATAGACGCCGTTATGGTACAGCCGCGCCACTTCGACCAGCCGTTCCCGAGACGTCTCCTCCTGCCGTACCGCAAGAGCCCAGACCACCCCCGTCGGCGGCGTTTCACCGCCGGCGGCTCCGCGCCCGGCGGCGATCGGGTCCCGCCGAATCATGTCCGCGTCGGACCGGTACCACGTCACCGGGTCCCTCGCACCCGCTTGCGCCGAAACGGGCGGTGCGGCGGCGGTCACCGAGGCTGCGCATATGCACGCGACGAGAAGGATGTACGCCTGTGAACGCCGGGGGGTGATCATCACATATCCAGCAACGAGTCGACGTAGGTCGTCGGATCAAACGGTTCCAGATCCGCGTAGGTTTCGCCGGTACCGACCCATGCGCAGGACAACCCGAGTTGCCGCGCGAGAGGCACCAGAATACCGCCGCGGGCGCTGGAGTCGTACTTGGCAAGGAGTACCGCATCCACTCCCACCGCTTCATGAAACATCTCCGCCTGGCGAAGCGCGTTTTGCCCGGTAGTGGCGTCAAGAACCAGCAGTTTCCGGTAGATCACATCGTCACCCGCCTGCTTGCGAATGATACCGTGGATCTTTTCCAGCTCTTTTACCAGATTGGCCCGGTTGTGCATCCTGCCGGCGGTATCCGCCAGGACGATCCGGTCACCGCGGGACCGGGCACTGGTCACCGCATCGTAAATGACCGCGCCGGGATCGGAGCCGGTACCCTGGCGTACCAGCCGCACCCCGAGCCGTTCCGCGTGGGTGGCGATCTGTTCCACCGCCGCGGCGCGGAACGTGTCCCCCGCGGCAAGCACCATTCCCGCCTGGGGCCACCGTTGGCGGAAGTGGTGGGCCAGTTTGGCAAGGTTGGTCGTCTTCCCGACGCCGTTCACACCAAGGACCAGCACCACGTTCAGCAGCTCCGGATCCAAGGCAAGGTCGGTGCCGTTCACCTCCGAGAGGATCATCTCCTTCAGGGCCGCCATCAGATCCTCGCGCGTCCGGAAGCGTCCGCTCCCCCGCAGGCGATCGGTGAGTTCCATCGTGAACTGACCGCCAAGATCAGCCTCGATCAGGATATCCTCGAGGTCTTCAAAGAACGTCTCGGTGTCGGTACCGCGGGAAAAGAGGTTTCGGAGTCGTTGGCCAAAGTTCTTTTTTTTCATACTTCCCTTGCAGACAGATTTCCGTTTACCGGGTGTGGTATCCCTGTGCGGTCTGCACATATTGAACCAGTCGCCATATCATATTGGCAAACAGACCTCCGCTCAAGGCGATGCTCCCGTAGTACCCGTAAAATACGGTGTTTACCTCCCGCTGGAGACGCTGCTGTTCCGCAGCGCTGATATCCCCCCGGGCAACGCCGCCCGGATAGAGGCCCGCGTAGTCCTGATACGTGCCGTAGAGAATGATCGGAACACCCACAGACAGGGCAAACCAGCCGAAGGAGCGGTAAAACCGATCCCGCGAGATCTTTGTTTCCGTCTCCCAGTCGTATTCCCGGGAAATAAGGACGCGCTCCACGATATCCGGGCTGTCCGGTCCGATCTCTACGCGGCTGTCATAGTACTCGTCGCGGGAGAGCGTGTACGGCGTTGGTTGCGGAGGCCGCGGAACTTGCACCGGGGTGAAGCCCTGCCAGACCACTCCGCGGTACACCGATGCCCCGCGAGGATTTGAGGTGATCGTGATCTCCCGGGGCGCTTCCTCGGGAAAGAGTAACGCCACGCGCAGCTGTTCCCCTTCACCAACGGCAACCGGTCGGCGTTCGGTGCGGCCGTCGGGGGTGACTCCCCGCAGTTCATACGTCCCGGCCGGGACATAGGGATTGCGCCCGCTCCCGATTCCCACCAGTTCATCGTCCAGGTAAAGGCGCGCCTCTTCGACCGCGTTCCCGTCGGCGTCTGACGCCGAAATGAACAGGTCGGAAACGGGACGATTGGCAACCTCGTGGACGATCTCACGGCTGTACCGCTCAAGCTGAAGGGGAATGGTATCCGGGGCGGCGATGATCCGCAGCACCTCCCGATCGCTATCCAACACCGGAACGGCAAGACGAACGGTCACCACGTACAGTTCGTCCAGGGGATCAACGGTAAGGTACAAAAACAGGTCCGCCTCGGCCGCCCGCGATGTCGGCTCCGCCGTTGAAAGCGTCCAGCGCAACTCGTACTCATCCTCGGCGGGTACAGACAGGTGCGCTTCCTCGGGAACCTCGATATCCTCTGCGGCGATCGAATCAAGCACGTCACGTTGGTCGTACAGCGCGCGGAGCCGGGTATCACCGTCCCGCTCCGGTACGCTGGCATCCGGACCGGTCTCCCGCTCCATCCGCTCCCGGTCTATCTCGCGCTTTCGCTCGTCGATCTGGCGGGATACCGCACCGCGGCGGCGACGGAGCTCAGAAACGGCAATCGCAGTGCGCTCCTCTTCATCAAGGTATCGCCGGGGAAGGTCGATCACGATGTCGCGAACGATTCGAACATAGGCGCCGAGCACGCTGCGCTGAGACTCGGGAATATCCGGTGCCACCACAGCGCCGGGTACCACCTGATACTCCAACCGGTCGGTGTTCAGTTCCTGTAAGAGATCATAGCGTGCGCGGGCAAACTCTTCGTCGGCTCCACGCGCGTATAGCAGATTGACGCCGCCGACAAGGAAGGAGACCACCAGCCATCCACACACAGACCGGCGAAACCCGACGCGGTTACTCCTGTCCGGCGCGTTGCCGGAGAAACGCCTCGATAAACGGATCGAGATCGCCATCCATCACCGCCTGGACGTTGCCGGTTTCCACCGCCGTCCGAAGATCCTTGACCATCGTGTACGGTTGAAACACGTACGACCGAATCTGGTTTCCCCAGCTGATATCTTTCTTTTCGATCGCCTTCGCCTCCTGCTCCGCCTCCTGCTGCTGGCGGTAGACCTCGTAGAGCCGGGATTTCAGCATTTTCATCGCGGTGGCGCGGTTTTTGTGTTGACTGCGTTCGTTCTGACACTGCACGACCACCCCTGTGGGAAGGTGCGTCATGCGAACGGCTGAGTCGGTCTTGTTGACGTGCTGCCCGCCGGCGCCGCTGGCGCGGTAGGTATCCACCCGGAGATCGTCGGGTTTTATGTCCACCTCAATGCTGTCCTCGATGACCGGTGATACGTAGACCGACGCAAAGCTGGTATGCCGCCGGCCGCTGGAGTCAAACGGGCTGATCCGCACCAGACGATGAATGCCCGCCTCCGCTTTGAGGTAGCCGAATACGTACGCACCGTTCACTTCAAGGGTGACCGATTTGATCCCGCCTTCCGCCTCCTGCATATCCAGAAGACTCCGCTTCAGGTCGTGGTTGTCGATCCAGCGCGTGTACATCCGGAAGAGCATGCTCACCCAGTCACACGCCTCGGTGCCGCCGGCGCCGGAATGGATCGTCAGATACGCGTCCGCACCGTCCGCCTCCTCACTGAGCAGCTGCTTGAGTTGCAACCGGTCGTAGCTGCGGCGAGCTTTGGCAAGTATCCGCTGGATCTCCGCCGCCTGGGATTGGTCGCTGTCTTCTTCGGCCAGCTCCAGGAGCGCTTCCGCGTCCTCAAGCTGGGCGATGAGCTCTTCCCACGGCTGGATTGTATCGCGCAGCCGTTTGATCTCGGTCATCGTCGCCTCCGCCTTTTCCCGATCGTTCCAGAACGACGGGTCGCCGGTGGCGGCTTCTTTGTCCTTTATCTGGGATCTGACTTCATCGGGGTCAAAGATACCTCCATGTGGAATGGACTTCTTCTTTCAGTTGATTTAACGGGGCGTGCAGTTCTTGTAACATCGTATTCTCCTAGCGATACGATAGCATGAACGTCGGAAAACTGTCAGCGGGTTCGCACAGAAGCATCTGGGTTCTTCAGCCGTCGCTCGGGTCGCCAAACTCCTGCCGCATGATCTGACACGTCCGGCTGAATACCGCGGCAAGACGCTCGCCAATCTCCGGGAACGCAGGATGGTGGCTCTCCCGGACAGCGTTCTCGATCTCACTACTCACCTCCCGGACCCGTTCCGCCAGAACGTTGCCGGACGCCCCGTTCAGCCGGTGTGCCGCTTCCCGCACCGTTGCCACGTCGGCGGACGAAATCGCCTCCCGGATTTCGCGCACCAGTGCCGTGCCGTCCTTGATGTATTCACGGACAATTTCCCGGGTCAACGGCTCGTCGTGCATTAACCGTTTCCGGAGTCGGTCGGCGTCGACGTATTCCCGTACGGCGATGAGGTTCTCACCGTCAGGCGCGTTGTCAGTTGGGAGAGCAGTTGCGGGCGGCGCAGGTTCTTCAACCGCCGTACCGGCCCACTTTTCCACCACCCCCAACAGCCGCACCTGGGTAAACGGCTTGCTGATGTAGTCGTCCATACCCGCTTCCCGTGCGGCATCCCGGTCCTCCGGCAACGCGTTGGCGGTCATCGCAACGATCGGCATGGTCGCCGCCGCCGCACCGGCAATTCCGGCGCGGACCTGGCGCGTCGCCTCGTATCCGTCCATCTCCGGCATCTGGACATCCATGAGAACAAGGTCGAACGTCTCGGTTTGAAGCATCTGCAACGCCTCAAATCCGTTTTCCGCAACCTGAACCGTGTGGCTGGCCTTGGTGAGCATCGTCCGCGCGACCAGCTGGTTGATCCGGTTGTCTTCCACCAGCAGAATGCGCCGCGCCACCACCGCGGGGCGTGCCGCCGCTACCGGACGCACCGTACCGGGCCCGCCGTGTGCAGCCGGCTCTGCAGAATCACGTTGCGAGGTTTCGACGCTCTTCTGTTCCGCCGTTGACACACCGAATCGGGCGGTCCACGTGAAGGTAGAGCCGTGCCCCTCGGTGCTGGTGACCGTCACGTCTCCTCCCATCTTTTGTAACAGGCTTCTCACGATTGACAACCCGAGTCCCGTCCCTCCAAAGCGGCGCGTTGTACCCGCTTCCGCCTGCAGGAACGGGTCAAAGATCCCGATCATCTTATCGGCGGGAATACCGATACCGGTATCCTCGACGCTACCCTGGATTTCGATGTGCTCGGCGTCGTTGAGCGGAACCGCGGAGGCGGTGAAGCGTACCGACCCGCGTTTGGTGAATTTGACCGCGTTACTGCCGAGGTTCATCAGAATCTGCCGCAACCGCCCGGGATCTCCGACGACGGCAGGCGGGACGCTGTCATCAACGGCAAAGTCGATCGTCACCTCGTTTTCCGCAATTTGCGGACGCAGAATCGCGACGACATCGGCAATGATCTCCGGGATCGCAAAATCCACCTCTTCCAGACGGAGATGCCCCGCCTCAACCTTGGAAAAATCAAGGATGTCGTTGATGAGCGAGAGCAACGCGTTTCCACTTCGATCGATTGTATCGACCATCTGGGCCTGCTCCTCGGAAAGCGGCGTGTCGTTCAGCAGATCCGCCATCCCGATTACCGCGTTCATCGGAGTACGGATTTCGTGGCTCATATTGGCAAGGAATTCACTCTTGGCGCGGTTGGCCTCCTGCGCTTGCGCAGCAAGCTCCCGCGCGCGGCTGGTAGCTTCCTCCAGCGCCTCCTCGGCGAGGGTGCGTTCGGTCACATCGCGAAGCGCACCGATGACGCGTACCGGCCGGTGGCGCACATCACGAAGGGTGACCGCGGCGCTTGTCATATACCGAAAGCGCCCGTCGGGAAGAATAACGGGAACCGTCTCGTAAAACGGTGTGTCCTCTCCATCGCGAGCGAGGCTATCCCGCGCGAGAACCATCTCCTGCCAGACGTGAAATGGGAAGGGACCTTCGGTATGTTCCCGATTGAACAGCTCGTAGGTCCGATCGTTCCAGACCATCGTATCCGTCGCGAAATCGTACTCCCAGATGCCCAGGCCCATGCTTTCCGCAGCGATTCGATACCGCTGAGACTCGCGATCTGGTTCCGGTTTTTCGGAAAAGACCACGGTGATTACTCCTGGCTCTGGTGACCACACCGTCACGCCATAGCGCCGGGACGCCGTCGTTGAGAGGTATTCGAAGCGATACTCGTTTTCGCCGGCGGTAACGGCGCCGAAGATCGGCACCCAACGCGGCGCTTTCGCAGGCAACAGATCGTCCAATTCCCCGACGCGCATACCGGTGAGATCAACCCCGGGACGCCCCCAGATGGTGGCAACCGCTTCGCTGTGCTCACGAATCACGAAATCGCGAGCATCGGTGGCGCCGGCGGATTTCGCGGTACATATGCAGTACATCACTCCCGGGCGCTGCAACACGTCACGGGTCGTCCGGACGGAAAGCGGCTCAGCCATCGCACCCTCCAGGTATATTGCGCATCACGATCTCCGTTTCGTTCTCTGTCAGCGTCTCCATTATTCGGTCCTAGCGGTTCCAGATTCGGTATGCATCGAGTGTTCCCCATAATACATGGAAGCCACCGGAGAGACAAGTTTTCCAGAATTCGTTACGGGTCATCGAGTAACCACGCTGCGAACGAACCTGCCCGCCTGACCGGGCGATTGACAAAATCACGGTTCGCATTTATACATACATTCTCGTTTGTATGTTGTGGCATTACTGTCGCCAACTGACACAGGCGGGAGGAGAAAAGCGCTCTTGAGACGAACCAAAGCGGACGCCGCCAGGATGCGGGAAGACATCTTCCGCGCCGGTATATCCGTATTTGCCCGGAACGGGTACGCTGCAACAACCCTTGATGATGTCGCCCGCGCCGCCGGTTGCACCCGCGGTGCGATATACTGGCATTTTCGGAACAAGGAAGCGTTTTATCGGGAAACGCTCCAACGGCTGAACCGCTACTACGACGAACTGGTGGATGCGGCGCTGCGCGTGGACGGGACTCCCCTCGATGTGGTCGTCCACGCCACAACCGAGGTGATCCGCAAATTCTCCCGGGACCGCGAGTTTCGGGACATGCAGGAACTGGCGATGCGAACCGCGATCGGCGGGGGAGTTCCCCGGGACGGAACAGAAGAGCGGCCGATCCAGCGGGATGGCGCCGAAGCGATCCCCCTGCTCGCCGAAGCGATACGACGAAACGGCCTGTACGGCGGCTGGTCTGCCGAGGCGGCGTTTATCACGTTGACCTCGTTCCTGTCCGGCGTGTTCCTGCAGATTATCGAACACGATCTCGTCCTGACGGATGAGCAAATTGAAGAAATGGTCGGGTTTGTCCGCCGCGGCATGGCACCGCTGAGCGTAAACCTGTCCGATAAGGAGACGCTCCATGCCACATAACCTGTCAGGCCGCCATCTCGCCCTTATCCTTGTCGCAGTGATGACAACCGCGCTGCTTGCCGGCTGTAACCGTGGCGACGCAGCAGACGACGCCGCACGCAGCATTGACGAGATCCACGAGAGCGACGGCATCCCCGTTTCCGTCCGGCCGGTTGAACCCACGGAGTTCCGCACGTATCTCACATTCACCTCCAGCGTAAGTGGTGCAACCGAGTCCACCGCGTCGGCGAAACTTGCCGATGCGGTGGCCCGGGTAGCGCATCGGGTTGGGGAATACGTCGAACAGGACACACCGGTGGTCTTTTTCCCCACTGACAATCCGGCGCTCAACTTCGAGCAGGCGCGGGTCAGCTTCGAAAGCGCCCGCACCGCGTTTGAGCGCGTTGGCCGCCTCTACGAAGATGACGGCGTATCGCAACAGGCGTACGACGATGCGCGCACCCAGTTTGAACTTGCCCGGGCAAACTGGAACTCCGCCCAGGATATGGCGCAGGTAAAAGCGCCGATCAGCGGGTATATCACCCGCCTCAACGTGCTGGAATCCGACAACGTCCAACCCGGCGATCCCCTGTTTACCGTTGCCGACTTCGCCCGACTGAAAACCACCGTCTGGCTGACAGACCGCCAGGTCTCAGCGGTGGAGATGGGACAACCGGCGGTCGCCCGCTGGCAGAATGAAGAGATCCGCGGAGAGGTGGTCCAGGTTGACATGGCGATGGACCATGACCGCAAGGCGTTTGCCACAAAGCTGCGTTTTGACAATCCCGAGCTGGCGATCAGCAGCGGGGTTACCGCGGTGGTGGAGATCGAAACATACCGCAACGATTCTGCGCTGATTCTCAACGATCGGGAAATCATCTACGACGGCGACCGAGCGTATGTGTATCTCCTTACCGACGGCACCGTCGAGCGCCGGCCGGTTGAGATCACCAACCGCCAGGGGCTGATCGTAGAGATCGCCCGGGATATTTCACCGGGCACGCGGGTTATCACCCGCGGCATTGAACAGATCACCGAGGGCACGGCGGTGCGCGTTGTGAACGAGGACGAGCGCCTCGTACAACGCTGAGACGAGCGCAGGAGAACGCAGATGTTTCTTTCAGACCTTTCCATTCACCGGCCGGTGATGATGACGATGTTTCTCGTCGCGCTGCTGCTTTTCGGTGTTCTCGGGTTCCTCGCGTTGCCGCTGAACCTGATGCCCGATGCCAAAATCCCGTTCGTGACGGTCCAGACGGTGTATCCCGGGGCAAACCCGGAACAGATCGAGACGCAAATCACCCGCCGGATCGAGGACGAGGTCGGCACGGTAAGCGAGATCAAATCGATCCAGTCGTACAGCCTCGACAGCGCCTCGTTTGTGGTCATCGAATTCGAACTGTCCAAAGATCCCGACGTGGCAACCCAGGAGGTCAAGGACAAAGTTGACCTCATCGTGAACGATCTTCCCGCCGACGCAAATACGCCGATCACCCAGAAACTCGACTTCACGGAGATGCCGATCGTCAACATCATCATGAGCGGTGACGTTGATCCGGTCCTGATGAGTCAGCTTGCGGAAACCACCGTGAAAGACCGGATTTCGCGTATCGCCGGAGTGGGAAACGTGTCGATCTCGGGAAGTCGCCAGCGGGAGATCCGGGTGGAGTTTGTCAACGCGGTGGTATACGAAAACCAGATCAACCTCGCCCAGGTTGGACAGATTATCGCCGCGGCAAACCTCGACATGCCCGGTGGCAACATGCAGACCCGGGGGCAGGACTTCTCGGTCCGCCTGGACGGGCAGTTCGCCGCAATTAACGAGATCGCCGACCTGGATATTCCCACCGCCGCAGGGTCGCGACGGCTCGGTAGCATCGCAACGGTTCGGGACGCCAGCGAGGACGTCCGGGAACGGACGATCTTCTTTGACACGCGAACGGGAATCCGGGACGAGAACACCGTCCGCATCGGCGTGATCAAGAGTCCCGACGGCAATCCGGTTGAGATCGCCGAGGAACTGCGGGCGCTTTTCCCGACGCTCCAGGACACACTCCCGGAAGGGATCACCCTGACGGTCACCAGTGATCAGTCGGTGGAGATCCAGGACACCGTTAACGACACCCTCGGTAATATCGGTCTCGGTATCTTTCTGACCGCCGTTATTCTCCTGCTCTTTCTGCACGACCTGCGCTCAACCCTGATCGTCGCTCTGGCGATGCCGATGTCGATTATACCGACGTTTCTGGTGATGAACGCGCTGGGTATGAGCCTGAACCTGATGTCCCTGATGGGCCTTTCCACGGCGGTGGGTGTTCTCGTAATGAACTCTGTGGTCGTGCTGGAAAACATCTTCCGCCATAAGGAGATGGGCCACTCCCGGACCGAGGCGGCGTCGCGGGGAACTTCGGAGGTGGTGGTTGCGGTTGTGGCCTCAACGCTGACCAACATCGCGGTCTTCCTTCCGATGGCGACGATGGGCGGCCTGGCCGGGCTGTTTCTTCAGGAGTTTGCCCTCTCCGTCTCGTTTGCGACGATCTTCTCCATGCTGATCTCCTTTACCCTCACGCCGATGCTGGCTTCCAGGCTGTTGCCGGAGCATGACCGCAAAAAACACCCGATCGGCACCGTCCTGGAGAACAACTTCCATGCTCTGGAGCGGGGCTATGCGGTTATTCTGGAGAAAGTGCTCCACAGCAAGGTGCGCAGCGCACTCCTGATCGGGGTGACCCTCGCGGTATTCGTGGTCACGATTCTTCAGTTCGGCCGGATCCCCTTCGAGTTCGCCCCCTTCTCCGACTCGGGGAGCATAAACGTCGAGGTGGAACTGCCGCAGGGGACCGACCTTACCCGGACCGCGGCAACCCTGGAAACGGTGGAGGCGCGGATCGCCTCGTTCGACGAGGTGGAGACGATCACCACCACGATCGGTTCGATCTCGGCGATCTCCGGCGGGACAAACATGGCATCGGTGGATGTCGAGCTTATCGACAAGACGTTACGCGCCCCGCACGTCGTGGTGGCAACGCGCATCGGTGGCGCCCTCGCGGATATCCCCGGTGCGCGGATCAGATCCGCCGCCCGAAGCGATATGGGTATGGGTGGCGCGCCCGTCGTGTTTTACCTGCAGGGTGACGACACGGATACCCTCGCCGCCCTCGCCCGGGAGCTGCGTCCCCGCCTGCAGGAGGTGCCCGGCCTGATCGGCATTGACACCTCAAGCAAGCCCGGCTCGCCGGAAGTCGTCCTCTACCCCGACCGGCTCAAGCTGAACGATGTGGGCCTCACCGTTCAGGATCTGGCCACGACGATGCGCGCCGCGGTGGAGGGAATGGTGATGACCACCTTTCGTGACGGTGGCGAGGAGTACGATATCCGCGTAACCCTTGCCGACGCCGACGTCGCCGGGTAAGAAGAGATCGGCAACATCATCGTCCCCACCCGCGCGGGGCTCTTTCCCCTCGGGCACTTCGCAGAGATCGCGGTGGAGCAGGGAATCAACCAGATTTTCCGGGACGACAAGATCCAGTCCGTGGAGGTCTCGGCGGCGCTCGCCCCGGGATACGTCCTCGGCGAGGTGAGCGAACCGATTGAGGCGGCCGTCCGCGAGATGGGCCTGCCCCAGGGATATACCCTCAGTTGGGGCGGCGACACGGAGCTTCTCAACGAGACGGTCGGGGAGTTTGTTTTCGTGTTCGTCCTGGCGATCGTGCTGACCTACATGCTCCTTGCCGCCATTCTGGAGAAGTTCGGTCAGCCCCTGTTGATCCTCTCAACGATTCCGCTTTCCCTGATCGGGGTTGTAATCGCGTTTCTGCTGACCGGAAAAACGATGAATATCGTCTCGATGCTTGCGATCGTCATGCTGGTGGGACTGGTGGTCAACAACGCGATCCTGATCCTTGACTACGCCAACCAGCTCCGCCGCAACGGCGCCGGCGTGCGGGAGGCGCTGCTGAAAGCCGCGCCCACCAAGCTGAAGCCGATTTTGATGGCAAATATCGCGACGATGCTGGGTATGCAGCCGATGGCGCTGGGCATCGGGGCCTCCGGGGCGGAAATGCGCCAGCCGATGGGAATTGTGAGCATCGGCGGACTGATGGCGGCAACATTTCTCTCCCTGTTCGTCATTCCCGCCCTTGAAAACGTAATTGAGGGACGCAAACAGAAAGGAACAGAGGTAGTACAGTGACCACCACCATATCGATGACAGAAAGGCGCGGCGTGCTGCGTCGGCGCGTTTCCCAAAGCCACCGGATTTCACCACGCCGGCGCACGCCTGCAGCTGCAGCTACGGCGATTCTCGCGGCAGGGCTGATCGTATTCGGCGCCGTCGCGCCCGCCACAGCCCAGGAACACCGCCTCGACATCGACGGGTTTCTCTCCCTGGTGGAAACCAACAGTCTGCAGCTGGAAAACGCCCGCACCGACCGCGCCCTTGCGGAGGTACAGGAACAGTTGGTCCGCACGCAGATCTACCCGGTAGTCGGCGGCCAGCTCGGCTACTCGCGTAATTTCACCGATATCGAGCAGCAGGTGCCAGCCTACGCTGACGGCAACGCCGACTCGGCAGCGTTGGGGGTGTACCCGATCCGCTACCAGGAACTCGACATTAACCGCGACAACGACTTCACCCTGGGCGTCTCGGTGCAACAGAAGCTCTTCGACATGACCGTGTTTCGTGCGCTGGATGCGAGCAGGCAGTTTACCACCCTCACCGGCACCGCTTATGAGGCGACGCGACAGAACATCCTCACTGCGGCAAAACGGCTTTACTTCCAGGCGCTGCTGCTCCAGGAGGTAGTGCGGGTGCGGGAGACCTCTGAGGAAAACGCCTACGACAACTACGTGGAGACGCAGCGGCGCCTGGACAACGGCCTCGCCTCCCCCCTGGAGCTGCTCCGGGCGGAGGTCAACTGGAAGATCACCCAGCCGGATACCAGCCAGGCGCGGCGCAACCTCAACGTTGCGCTGCAGAACCTCAAGAATTTCGCCGGCCTGGAACAGAACGAGGAAGTCCTGCTTGACGGCGCCCTTGACGTGGTGCCGCCGCTTCCCGATTTCAGCACCGCCGCTACAGCGATCGCCAACCGGCCGGACTACCGCGTTCTCCTGAACCAGCAACGCCTGCGGAAACTGAACATCTCCGCCGAACGCGCAAAGTTTTATCCCAGCCTGTCGGCGTCGCTCAACTACGGACGCCAGGCAAGCAGCGACGAGTTTGACCTGAGCGACAGCACCGATAACCTCACCGCCGGGCTCACCCTGACCATTCCGATCTTTTACGGCGGCAGCCGCTTCGCCACACTCAAGCAGGCGCAGCTTGAACTGCGGCGGACAACCACGGAGGTCGCCCTCACCGAGGACAGTATCGCCACCGAGCTGGAAACGATCCGGCTGACCCTGGAAGAGGCGAATCTGCGCGTCGAATCGGCACAACAGACGCTCCAGACCGCCGAGCGCGCGTTTGAAGTGAGTGAAACGTCGCTGGAAAGCGGCCTTGCATCACAGCTGGAGTTGAAAGACGCCCGAGTGAGCCTGGAGCAGGCGCGGCTGAACTACCTGTCGGCGGTGTTCGACTACCTCAGCGCGTATTTTGACTGGCAGCTTGCCACCGGCAACGGCGGCGCGCGCCTCCCCGGCGGCGACGTGACGCCAGGGACCGAGGTGGGCGCCGCGCCCGGCAACTGATCTCCTCCTACGAGATGCGGGCCAGGGCGACGGCGATCTCTGTGGCGAGGCGGGCGTTGTTCTTCACCAGCGCGATATTCGCCGTCAGGGAGGTACCGCCGCTGAGCTCCACGATCCGGGCGAGCAGAAACGGAGTCACCGCCTTTCCGTGAATGCCCTGGTCCTCCGCCTCATTCACCGCCCGGGTGATAATCTCTTCCATTTCGCCAAAGGCGATCGCGTCTTTTTCCGGGATCGGGTTCGCAATCAGCGCTCCGCCGGCCCCCGGAACGGTCCAGTGCGCCTCGAGCGTTCCGGCGATGCTCTCCGGCGCATCCAGCCGAAGCGGTGACGGATGTCCGCTCTCACGGCTGTAAAACGCGGGAAACTCATCGGCGGCGCAGGTGATTACCGGTACCCCAAGCGTTTCCAGGTACTCCAGGGTGCGCCCGATATCAAGGATCGACTTCACCCCCGCCGAGACAACCGCCACCGGCGTCTGCGCCAGTTCCGGCAAATCCGCCGAGACGTCCAGAGAGTTCTGATACCCGCGATGGACGCCGCCGGTCCCCCCGGTGGCGAAGAGGCGGATCCCCGCCATGGCGGCCCCGATCATCGTGGTCGCCACCGTTGTTGCCGCCAGGCGCTGCGTGGCCAGGGCGAGTCCCACATCGCGGCGACTTGCTTTCATTACGTCCGGGGTATTGCCCAGCCGCTCGATCTGCTCCTCTGTCAGGCCGATTTGAAACGCGCCGTCCATAATTGCGATCGTCGCGGGAGTCCCGCCAAGGTCGCGCACGATCTGTTCAACCTCCCGGGCAGTTTCCACGTTTTTCGGGTAGGGCATACCGTGAGAAATAATCGTCGACTCAAGCGCCACCACGGCGCGTCCGGCTGCCAGCGCGGCGGCAACATCCGGGTGAATCTTCAGATGAGGCGTGGTCATAGGTGTTCTCCACTTTGTGGTGTTGGTATTGATGCCGCCGCGCGGACGGCGGCGAGTTCTTCCAGTAAACGTTGCGGCGAGACTTCAACGGGAACGGTCTCCCGCGTCGCAACGGCAAGACGTCCCGCGGCGAGTCCGGCAAAAAGCGCGCGCGTCCAGTCCTGCCGTCCATCCAGCAACGCCCACGCCATTCCCGCGACAAACGCGTCACCGGCGCCGTTGGCGTTGACCATCTCTACCGGGACGGTGGGATAGTCCCGGTAGAGATGGTCAACGCCA
>JAQIBO010000211.1 GCA_027859055.1 Spirochaeta sp. | reverse complement strand
CGGTGGGGGCTGGATAGCGGCCATACGTTGTTCACCATGGACATTGGGTGGGGGATGTACCGTGGTGACCTTGATAGCGTCCGTTGGGAACGGGCGACGATGCTATCGACGCCGAATCCGCTGGTGCCGGAGACGATTTCACAAGGGCGTCGTCGTGAACAGTACCAATGGCGGTTTACGCCGATCGCCGGACGTCTGTCATTCGGTGAAACATTGAGCGGTGGAGATATTTTCAGCTCCGTGAAATACGTCCGCCGCCTCGGGAAATCGCGATGGGCGTTCACTGCCGGTACCGAAGTTGTGTGGTTTGGCGGTCGCCGTGCAAATTACCTGACCGATGATGATCGAATCGGGTTTCCAACCGGTGTGATACGAGCCAACGGATACGGGGGATCAGCGGCGTGGGAAAACGCCTTCGGGACGGATTACGAACAGGGAGTTATGGAAGCGTTCGCAGGTTCGTGGCCGATCACTTTGACGCTCGGCATCACCTTCGGATTGCCACCCGCGAAGCTCCGGTCGCAACGCGTTGATCCCGAAATGTCGCTCTACACACCATTACAGGGGGTTCCGCAATGACTCGTGCAAGAAACTTGAGAGGAAGAGAAACGATGAGAGTTTGCCGTAACCTGGCCCTTGTTATGAGTCTTTCCATGTTGATCTCTTGTGATCCGATGGGAGATCTCTATCCAGGAGACGGCGTTGAGAAAGTCGGGTATGGCGAAATCGGCATTAATCGTGTACCTGACGGGGGTTTCGAAAACGGTCTCGACTCTTGGGAAGCGCGCAGTAGGGACGGATACGTGGCGTCCAACTTCCAGGTGAATACCGATCCGGAGTTTGCGCTTTCCGGAGACCAGTCGATTCAGATTGTCGGAAAAACGTGGTATTACACGCAGTGGAGAAATCCTGCGCGAGATCTCCCGATGACGGTCAGCGTATGGGTGAAGGGACCAGGAGGAAGTGGCTCACTTTCAGTCTTCATTTCACAGCGACCAGACGTGCGTTTTGAAGACGAAGAGGTGCTACGTATTTCGGGAAGCCATCCCGAATGGACCGAATATTCAGCAGACGTAGACTCAGTGTACAAATACTGGAATGGTTCACGTTTGCAGATCCTTAGCACGGGAACCCCGAACCTGTACATTGACGATGTGGAAGCGATTATTCGGGACAAATGAGCGTACTACGTGCTTTCCGAGCAATTACGATTGAATGAATGGAGCCCGCCCGCGCCACTGCCGTCACCCCACCGATCCGGTAGCGGCGGTGGGGTGAGGTTGCCAGCCCCGCAGAACGCGGGAGCTTCGATTAATCGTCTTTTTTCTGTTTGACCCTGCGGAAGCCGTCGGCCCCGGTAAGGAAGTAAGGCCACCTCATCAGTGGAGAAAGAGGGTTGGTCTGCGGAGATCACCGAGGCGACCCGTGCCAAAGATGCTCCGCGCCTGGAACGCCTTCTTGCGAGCGGTGCCTACGATGTAAATGCGCTGGGCGAGAGGAGCCGGTATATGTCGGTTGCACTGACCGTTGCGCAAGAAGACGAAGAAGCGGGGATCGCGCTGTTTGAAGGATAGCCCCGATGAGAGCGCGTTGCGGCCGATCTCACCGGGGGCGTCGTCGATCAGACGGTTGCGACGATTAACCTGTCGAGGAGCTTGAAACGATATATATCGTGGTATATATTTCTTGATGGGGTGACAGAATGCAGACGGCAAAAATATTCCGGAACGGACGGAGCCAGGCAGTACGACTTCCAAAAGAATTTCAGTTTTCAGGCGAAGCCGTGTACATTCAGAGGGTAGGGGATTCAGTCGTGCTCTTCCCGAAAGAAAAGCTGTGGGAAACGTTTCTCCATGGCTTGAACGGTTTCACTGATGATTTTCTCGCTGAAGGTCGAGATCAGGGGGAGATGCAGGAACGGAAAGGACTGTAAGTGTATCTCCTCGATACGAATATCTGTATCTTCCTGAAAAATGGAAAACCGCCGCGTGTACTTGAGAAACTGAAGGCTGTTATCGGCCGGCCCTTGTTCATTTCCAGCATCCCGGTGGCAGAGCTCCAGTTTGGTGTGTACACCAGTCTCTATCCAGAAAGAAATCGCATTTCGCTCCTGGAATTCCTTGTGCCGTTCCAGCTACTTGATTTTGATGATACGGATGCCGAGCAGTATGGGAACATCCGGAAGAACCTGAAAGACAGAGGTATGCTTATCGGTCCGTTGGATTTGCTCATCGCGTCACAAGCACTCGCGAAGCAACTGATTCTTGTCACGAATAACACCGCTGAGTTCGAGCGGATTGATGGGCTACGGCTTGAGGATTGGAAGTGAGAGGTTCTCACCACCCCCCTCCGATCCGGTGGCGGCGGTGGGGTGAGGTTGCGAGCCCCGCAGAACGCGGGAGCTTCGATTAATCGTCTTTTTTCTGTTTGACCCTGCGGAAGCCGTCGGCCCAGGTGATGAAGGCGGGGGGCATGCGCGTCTGGATCCAGATTTTGCCTTCCCCGGAGAAGCGGCAGACGAGACCTTCGCCGGAGAAAAAGAGGCTTTTGAGGCCGCCGACGGAGCGGACGTCGTAGGAGAGGCCGCCGGTGAAGCCGACGATGTGGCCGGTGTCCACGACGTAGTTGTCTTTCACATCGATCTCGATCATGCCGCCGAAGGTGTTGAACCACAGGTCACCGGTGCCGGAACAGCTGATCATGAAGATCTTTTCACCGGAGAAGAACCCTTTGAATCCCTGGAAGTCGATACCGACCTGTACGTCCGGGGAGGAGGCGAGGTAGGAGGAGTTCTGGAGGTACACGGTTTCGTCTTCAAGATAGAGGTGGCCGACGTCGCCGGGTGTTCCCGGGGCGATGCCGATTTCGCCGTCGGTCTCGGAGGCGGTGAACTCGTTGATAAACAGTTTCTCTCCCGAGAGCATCCGTTTGAACCCGCCGCCCATTGTGGTTTTCATTGTGAGGGAGGAGTCCATATACGCCATGGCGGAGTTTTCCACTTTGAGGGTGCGTCCCCGGGGGATTGTGATGTTGAACATGCCGTAGTCCGGGGCGCCGGCGACGGTGAAGGGGTAGTCGGTCTTATCGGTTTGCATCGCTGTTACTCCTTACTTCTTTTTGGCAATGAGGTGGGGGGTGAGGCGCGCCCCGAAGGCGCGGTCCGCGTGGGTCTGACACCAGACCGTTCCGCGTCCGGTAAATCGTGCGACCAGTCCCTCGCCGCCGAGAAACGAGGAAAACCAGCTCTTGCCGGCCTTACTGATTGAGAAATCCAGGGATTCCTCGAAGGCGGCGATGTTGCCGGTGTCCACGACGTATTCCCCATCAACCTCGACGGGGTAGATCATCCCGAAGGCGTTGATAATCACCTTGCCGGTCCCGCTCATTTCCAGCCAGATCAGGCTTTCCCCGGAGAAGACGGTTTTGAACCCCTCCCAGGCGATTCCCATCGCCACCGTTTGTTCGTTGGCGACGTTGGAGCCACTTTGTACTTTCACCCGCTTGGAGCCGTCAAGCTCGATCACCTCCATGTCGCCGGGAAGCGACGTGGACAGGAACACGTCACCACCGTTGGAGCCGGCGGTGAAGGTGTTGAGAAAGAGTCCTTCCCGAGCGAGCTTGCGGGAGAACCCTTTGAGAAGGCGCTTGCCGAGGCCACCCTGTTTTTTGTTGATCGACGTTTCCACCGTCATGTCTCCGGACATCGCGATCATTGCGCCCCCCTCAGAGGTGAGCTGTTCCGATCCGGTAAGGGCGACCTTTGCCGCGGTATTGGATGGGCGTTTCTGTATTTCGACTACCATCTGTCTGCTCCTATCGAAACTTGGGGTTGAGCCACGCCGCGAGACCTTTGACACTTCTGGTCTGGATGTGGATGTCGCCGCTGCCGACCACGCGCGTGACAAACCCTTCGCCGCCGAAGAGGCTTGCAAAGAGGCCGCCGGAGAGGGCCAGTTTGAGTTTGAGGCCTGGGTCGTAGGCGACGAGGTGGCCGTCGTCCACCTTGAGCTCGCCCTGTACGCGCCGTTTGGTGATGCCCCCGTAGGCGCCGAAGAAAAGGGTGCCTCGTCCGACGCATTTCGCGGAGAGCTTGACCAGTCCTTCACCGGAAAACCAGGAGATGAAGCCGGCCCACGACGCCTTGAGCTTGATCTCTCCGGCGTGTCCAAGGTACGCGCCGCGCTGCAGGTTGAGCTCCTGGCCGTCGGTCATGTCCAGCTGGATGATCTCACCCGGTACGTCCTGGGCGATAGTGACGCGCAGCGTCTTGTCGGCGTTGTTGGGAAAGTGGTTGATAAAGAACGATTCGCCGCCGAACCATTTCTTGCCGATTGCCGAGAGGACGTTGCCGTTGGTTATCGCTTTCATGTCAAGTTCACCGGACATCGACTGCATCGCGCCGCTTTCGGCGATCACCTCTTCCCCCGGTTCCAGATCAACGTGGACGTGGCCGAATGAAGGGGTGCCCTGTATCGTAACTTTCATCGACGGTCTCCTTCTGAGAATACAATCATTCTTTGTTCATTATTGGAGGGGAGCGCAGGAATTGCAATCGGTATTTGGGGGGTGCAGGAGGGGCCGGTCCTTGTGGGTGCCGTGGCGAGGCGTTGTCAGGCGGGTTCGTGAGGATCAGTTCGTTCGGTTCGAATAGATGTCCGCTATGATATCCTTCGTTGATCGCTCGTCGTCCCATTCTCCGGAGAGACGTTCCCAGACAGCAGTTTGGGTTTCCGTCGAGATCTGATTTGAATGCTCCATATCTGCGTCCCGACGGTACGCGTGGAGCGCCGTTTCCAACAACACAAGGGTCTGGCTATTCATGCTTCGACGTTCCAGTTGCGACAGCGTTTTTATCTGTTCCAGGACAGACTCTGGTATGTTACGGATGGTGAGACGCGCCATATTCTAATAATGGTGTCAGCGTAGTTTCATGTCAATCGACTCAAACACGCCGCGTTCCCGGTTTTTCCGGACGGCGTTCCACGGAAACACCTGTCCGTTCATAACCACGGAGACGCCGGGAGCACTGAGTTGCACCGCCGTGAAGCTGCATCCCAGGTTGAATACGGCATCGGAGTTGCTCACCGAATAGGGAATCATCGCGCCGGTCAGTACGATCCGTTTCCGGAGTTCCGCTTTCCCCAGTACCGCCGCGGTTTCGATCATCGTGTCCGTTCCGTGGATGATGATGATCTTGTCCTCCGGCGCCTGTCGGCATGACTCCAGTATCGCCAACCGATTGGACATGTGCATACCGAGGCTGTCGATGAGCTGGTTGATTTCCAGCTCAAACGGGCAGGTAACTCTCACAATCCGCAGGATTTCGGGAAGGTGAGAGTCTTTGAATGTCATGGTACCGTGCAGTTCGTCGTAATGTTTGTCGAACGTTCCCCCGGTGATGATTATCCGAATACCGGAGGGGTGCCGTTCTGTGTGTCTATCTGCGGCGCTGTTCATACTACACCAGAACGGTCCCCATCCCTTCAAACCGGGCGAAGTCGCGGGGGTTGGTTGTGGCGATCACGACAGCATCTCGCCGAGGAGGTCGTCTTCGTCCGCCGGGAGCCGGTGAACTGTACCAACCCGGGCGGGCGGGTCGTCGAAGATGCTTCTCTCCTGGGGGATGATTTCCGCAACGTAGCCGGCCATAGCTTCCCGGATGAGCTCCGAGGCGCTGCGGTCGGTACGAGACGCAACGTGCTGAATGCGTCGATACACCGCTTCATCAACGTTGAGCGTGATCGTCTTCATGCGTAAATTGTGGTGCACATACATCAATACCGCAAGCGGTGGACTGTTTCCGTTGCCTGCGCGATTTCGTACTTTCAGCGCATGGACTACCGTTTTGACCCGGCCAGAGGACTTGAGTTTGGCCTGTATACGCTTGGTGACCATCTGCCGAACCCGCTCACGGGCGAGCGAATCTCCGCTCAGGAACGCATCCGGGAGATCGTTGAGCTTGCGCGCCTGGCCGACCAGGCGGGGATCGATTTCTTCAGCGTTGGCGAGAGCCACCAGGAGTACTTTGCCACCCAGGCCAACGCTGTGGTGCTTGCCGCCATCGCCGAGGCAACCGAGTCTATCCGGATCGGCAGTTCGTCCTCGATTATCAGCACCTCCGATCCGGTTCGCGTCTACGAGAACTTCGCCACTCTGGATCTTCTGTCCGGCGGGCGCGCGGAGATCGTTGAGCTTGCGCGCCTGGCCGACCAGGCGGG
>JAQIBO010000189.1 GCA_027859055.1 Spirochaeta sp. | reverse complement strand
TGGAACGACTTTCTGTTACCGCTGTTGGTTCTCGGAAAGGGGAACCGAATCCAGACGCTGCCGCTGGCGGTCGCGAATTTCGCCGGCGCCTACGTCAAACAGTGGGACCTGATACTCACGGCGATCCTGATGGCGATGATTCCGGTGCTGATACTGTTCTTTATAGCCCAGAAGAAAATCGTCAAAGGCATGGTCGCCGGGTCGATTAAATAGATTTCACGGGAACTGCGGAACAAGGAACACCAGCGTGCCACGAGTGACGATCAACGATATCGCCAGAATCTCCGGGTATTCGAAGACGAGCGTGTCCTTTGCGTTCAACGATCCGGGACGGATCAGTGAAAAAGCGCGCACCCGCATTCTTGCGATCGCCGAGGATCTCGGTTACATCCCGGATCCCCTGGCTCGCAACCTGAGCCTTCGCCGCCACGGGTCGATCGGCCTCCTGTTGCCGGAGGTGATCCCCCTCGCATTTCTCAACTCGCACCTGTCTCAGATTGTGCAGGGAATCGGGGAGATCTGTGAACGCAACGGCCACTCCCTGACACTGATTCCACCGTTGCGGGAGTCGGTCCAGGAGGGCGTGCGCAGCGCCGCCGTTGACGGGTTGATAACGATCGGACTGGAACCGGGTATGGAGACGGTGGAACTGATCCGCCAGCGGCACATGCCGTTCGTAACGATTGACGGTCGCGGTGGCGGCGGCTTTCCCGTTGTCGGTATTGACGACTGCGCCGCCGCGCGGGAAGTAATGGAGTACGTCCTGTCCTGCGGGCATCGGGATGTTGCGGTTATCGCGTTTGCCGATGAACCGCAGTTGGCAAGCCGGTCCCACGTGAAAACGCAACGGTTTACCGGATACCGCGCCGCGTTTGAATCCCACGATCGCCGGTTCACCGCGGAGGTGATGGTTGAAAACGCCGAATCATCGATCGAGGGGGGGCTCGCGGCAACGCGGCGGCTGTGGGACGCCGACCGGCATCCGACGGCGATCGTCGCAATGAGCGACGTGATCGCCCTCGGTGTTCTGCAGCATCTCGAAGAGATCGGCGTGGCGGTACCGGATGAGGTCTCCGTAATCGGTTTTGATGATATCCCGGAAGCGCGAATCGTACGCCCCCAGCTCACGACCGTTTCCCAACCGGGCTATGAGAAAGGACGCCGCGCTGGAGAACTCCTCGTCAATCTGATCGCCGGTACCGCGGTGAAACTACACCACGTCCTTCCGGCAACACTGGTGAAGCGGGCAACGTGCGCCGTTATGCGTACGAGTGCAACCCGCTCATAAGGGCGTTTACCCCCAGAAAGGTGAACCCCGCAATTACCCACGCGATGATCACAAGGGTACGCGCCAGCGGCTGTGACACCTTTCGTACGTACCGCAGGTGCAGGTATCCGGTGTAGAACAGGGTGGTGATCAGCGCCCACGTCTCTTTCGGGTCCCAGCCCCAGAAACGTCCCCACGCTGATTCCGCCCAGATGGCACCGAAGATAAGCCCGCCTGTCACGTAAAAGACGAACCCGAGCGCCACCACCTGGTCCCGCGCGCGGTCGGCGGTGGTGGGGTCATGCAGGACAAACCCGAGCACCGCCGCGACAACACCAACGGTAAAAAGGGCAAGACCGACAAACGAAAACGCCACATGCACCACCAGCCAGTAACTGCGCAGAACGGGAATCGGGGGATACAGATCTGCCGATACGAGCGGAGACGAGAGAACCGCGAGAAACAGAAACGCAGTGAACGCCCCGGCGGCCCGTAGCGCTGCGTTCCGGCGGAAGATCGCCCGGTCGCCCAGTGCAAGGACCGCGTCAAGTGACAGTACCAGAACCACAAGTCCCTCATAGATGCCGGTCAGCGCGGGAAACGAAATCCGGATCGACCGCTCCACAAGCAGTCCCAGCAAGGACAGTGCGGCCACCGCGGTCAGGACGCGCGCGATTCGTGCCGGCTGTGGCCGCTGTGGACGGGACAGGGCGTACAGGACAAACGCGATCAGGTTCGTGATCAGTGCAACTTCAGCCATACTTTCTCCACATTTTGATTCCGTATATCCCCATGCCAACGATGATAAGACCGAGGCCGACTGTCACAGGAATCCTGCCGGTTGAACGACTGGCGGTGAATCCGTTCAGCACTTCGCGCCCGGCGGACACGTACTGTAACTGTCCCAAACGTTCGCCGGGAGATAATTCCCAGTCGCCAACGGTCCGGCCGGCTTCGTCAATGATCTGAAAAAGCGCCTCCCCGGAGGCAGACACGCCGGCCAGGACAAACGCCCGCCCGTCAGGGCTGCGAAGTCCCTCACCGATATGCATCGAGTAGGAATCTCCGCCGGCGTCGGCCAGGGTGATCATCGGCTCTTGTCCCCAATGGAAGAAGTGAAACCGAAACCCCGCCACCTCTACCGGGTCGTTGATAGCAAGAGTTACCGGTGTGCCGTCCACCAGCAGGTCTATCGTCCAGTCGATGACGGTTCCGTTCTCATTCCGAACCTCCCGCGAATCAACGACGGTGACCTCGATGCCGTCCGGAGCGAGGGTGACGGAGGTACCGGTGGGCACCAGCACCTCCTGCTGTTCCCGCGTCACCGACAACAGAACGCCTCCGGCCAGAACGATAATGAGCCCAAGGTGGATAATATCCGCCGCATAGGTCTCGAGGCGATCAAGCGGCGATCGGCGGAGCTCGGCCCGCCGGTGCAGATCACCCCGGACACGCCGTATCAGTCGTGGAACGGTACACAGGATGAGATTCAACTCCATCAACCCGAGCAAGGCCGCCAGAAGAACGCTTCCAAAAAAGCTGGTCAGACCGAGGACACCAAGAAGCGTCGCCCCACCCGCTCCATACCGCTGGACGTACGCTCCCTCTTCAAGCCCCTGTGGAACGATCGTCGCCACCATTGACCAGACGATCAGGAGAGTGAGAAGTACCAGAAAGAGGCGGACCGAACTGAGAAAGCGATACAACCGTACCATCGGAGCGGATTCTACTGTATCTGCACCGATTACGAAAGTGTGCGGGCGCAGGCAGGTGTTTAACTCCTGAGGCGCAGGCGACTTGCACGGAAAGGGCACAGGGCGTACCTTGTAGGTGCACAGGGAGGACGACATGAAGATAGCTGTCATCAAGGAGCGCGCACCCAACGAACGCCGCGTGGCTCTGGTACCCGCCCACGTTTCGACACTGATCGCTCCGGGAGTGACTGTCACGGTCGAACGCGGCGCTGGTGAAAGCGCGGGGTTTCCCGATACGCTCTACCGGGAAAAGGGAGCCGAGATCGCCGATCGGCAGGAGATACTCGCGTCCGCGGACGTGGTGGTTACCGTTCGGGGGTGCGCCGGTGGCGGCTTTGGATCCGACGGAGAGCTCGCCGAAATGAAAAGCGGTGCGATCATCGTTGGACAACTCGCTCCCTACGCGCCGCACCCCTCCTTCGCCGCGCTTGTGGAACACCGGCTGTCGGCGTTTTCCCTGGAGCGGATTCCCCGCATCACCCGTGCGCAAAGTATGGATGTCCTCTCTTCACAGGCAAACCTTGCCGGATACCGCGCGGTCCTTCTGGGAGCGCTGGAGCTTTCCAAGATCTTTCCGATGATGATGACCGCCGCGGGAACGGTGGTTCCCGCCCGCGTCTTCATCGTTGGCGTTGGCGTCGCCGGGCTTCAGGCGATCGCCACGGCGCGGCGCCTCGGTGCGGTGGTCAGCGCGTATGACATCCGCCCGGCGGTGAAAGAACAGGTTGAAAGCCTGGGTGCACGGTTTGTGGAGATCGACCTCGACGCCGGCGAAACCGAATCCGGTGGCGGCTACGCCCGCGAAATGGATGCGGAGTTTTATCGCAAGCAACAGGAAAAGATGCTTGAGGTAGTCGCAGAAAGCGATGTGGTGATCACCACCGCTGCGATACCCGGTCGAAAAGCGCCGGTTCTCATTACCGAGGAGATGGTGGCGGCGATGCACCCCGGCGCGGTTATCGTGGACATCGCCGCGGAACGGGGCGGCAACTGCGAATTGACCCGTCCCGGGGAAACGGTGCTGGTGAATGGCGTACACATCCTCGGACCCGAAAACATCGCCGCCGGGGTTGCCAATCACGCCAGTCAACTGTTCAGCAAAAACATCACAACCTTTCTTGAAACGATTATTCGCGACGGTCAGCCGACGATCGACCGCAACGACGAGATCGTTGCCGCAACGCTCATTATGGAAGACGGCGTGGTACCGGATGCTGAGCTGGCGGAACAGCTCGGTCTTCCTGCGGCACCGGGGACGGCGGCACCAACAACGGAAAAGGAGTAAACATGGATTTTGTCGCAATCGTAACGATCTTCGTCCTGGCGATCTTTGTCGGGTTTGAGGTGATTACCAAGGTTCCGCCGATTCTGCACACGCCGCTGATGTCCGGCTCCAATGCGATCTCCGGTATCACGATCATCGGCGCCCTGGTGGCGGCGGGAACGGGTCAAACGACGATGACCACCTACCTCGGACTGGCAGCACTCGTCTTCGCAACGATTAACGTGGTCGGTGGGTTCCTGGTGACCCATCGAATGCTGAGCTAGTTCAGAAAGCGGGAAGAACAATGAGCGCCACAGTATACAATCTCGCCTACCTTCTGGCGGCGGTACTCTTTATCGTGGGACTCAAGGGCCTGACTCATCCGCGTTCAGCAGTGCGGGGCAACGCGCTCGGTGGCCTGGCAATGCTTATCGCGGTGGTAGTCACCCTCCTCGCGCAGGATATTCTCAACCCGGGAATGGTGATCGCCGGAATCGCCGTCGGCGCGGCGATCGGTGCGGTGCTTGCGGTAACGATCAAGATGACCGCGATGCCGCAGCTTGTAGGACTGTACAACGGGTTCGGGGGAATCGCGAGCGTGCTGGTTGCCGGGGCGGTGCTCTATCAGGCGCTGAACAGCGGGCTTGGCGGCACCGGCGCCGCCCAACTGCAATTCCTTGTTGCCACCGCCGCAAGCGGTCTGATCGGCGGGGTCACGTTTTTCGGCTCCCTCATCGCGTTTGGGAAACTGCAGGGAATTGACA
>JAQIBO010000156.1 GCA_027859055.1 Spirochaeta sp. | reverse complement strand
CTCTCCGCCGAGAATGACGGGAACCGGCGGGTGTTCTGCGCCCGCCTGCAGCACCGCTGCGACGTGGGAGCGAATCCGTGGAAACACCACCGTCGGGCCGCCGGTGCAATCGACCGGCGGGTGAGTGTGGATGCCATCTTCGCCGGGGGAGCTGGTGCCGTCAAAGACTTCCAGCTGGTCACTGGCCTCAAGAATCGCCGCCGGTCCGTTCGCCGTGCCGCCGCCGTACGAAACGCTATGTTCAAACGGAACCGGAATGACGTGAAACCGCGCGTGGGCGGCAGGGTATTGGGAAAACTCACTTCCGAGAAAGAGTTGTTGACTCATCGCAGTAACCCTCCAAGGCGGTTTCGAAAATCTGAATACGCCGGTGCTCGTGCGTCGACGATCTGTCGGGACTCCGAATCCCAGACGGCGATCGTGGGCAACGGCATGCCGTTGAACGAGCTCGTCTTTACCATCGTATAATGGCTCATGTCGTCAAAGACAAGCCGGTCGCCGATCGCCAGGGGACGCGAGAAGGCGTAGTCTCCAATTACGTCGCCGGCAAGGCACGTTTGACCGCCGAGGCGGTACAGGTGCGGCGCTGCCCCCGGCAGACTGGAATCCCAAATGTTGGGACGGTAGGGCATCTCCAGAGTATCCGGCATGTGGGCGGTAGCCGACGTATCCAGAATCGCCAGGTCCCGAGCGTTGCGATGCAGATCAACCACGGTGGACACGAGAATTCCCGTGTGGATCGCAACCGCTTCCCCCGGTTCCAGGATGACCTCCACGCCGTAACGGCGACGCGTTTCGCGGATCAGTTGCACCAGGTGGTCGCGGTCGTAGTCCGCTTTGGTGATGTGGTGACCGCCACCGATATTGAGCCACGTGATCTCCGGGCGCGCGAGCAGGTCTCCAAAACGACGGCCGACGGCGGCAAGCGTTTTCTCCAGCGCGTGTGAGTCGTTCTCGCACAGCGTGTGGAAGTGCAGACCGGAGATTCCCCGGAGGGCGTGCCCGACCGCGTCAGGTGTTGTTGCACCGGCGATCTCCGTGATCTGCCGATTCAACTCGTCCCGGGTGATGCCCAGCCGTGAATACGGCGCGCAGGGGTCGTATATCGCCGGCTCCGTAAGGGAGCACTCCGGGTTGATGCGGAGTCCGTACGCAGGCGTATGGGGAAGCGTCGTCGCGCCGGAATCTCTGACCAACCGCGCGTACTGCGTGAGCGAGTTAAACGACAGATGATCCGATACCGAACAAAGGTACGCCAGGTCCGTCGGTGTATATGCCGGGGCGAACGTGTGGACCTGCCACGCTGGCCCGCCATACCTGCCGAGCTCCTCCCGCGCCAGCTGCGCCTCGTACACACCGCTGGCACACGCGCCGTCAAGGTGCGCTCCGATCAGGTCAAACACGGCGGGTAGCGCAAACGCCTTGAGCGCCAGCAGAACCCGCGCTCCTGCGTGGTCGGCGGTTTCCCGAAGAACGTCGAGGTTCCGTTTAACCGCAGTGCGGTCCACGACAAACGCGGGGCTTGGCACCTGGCGGGGATCAAACCCCGAAAACGGGCGGAAATCGCCGGGGCTATCGGGGTCGGCCCGGCCGGTGCGGGTAAGCGGTGTCATTAGGGGGCGCCCACCTCCGCGGGGTCCTGGATCTGCCAGGGAAGCCCGTACGTGTTGAGGTCGGCCATAAAAGGGTCCGGATCCATCTCTTCGATGTTCCATACACCCGGGCGCCGCCACACGCCGGTGGCGATCTGCTTGGCGCCGATCATCGCGGGGACGCCGGTGGTGTAGCTGACCGCCTGGCTTCCCACCTCACGATACGCCTCGGCGTGATCGCAGATGTTGTACACGTACACCCGCCGGTCCGTTCCGCCGGTTCGGGACCTGCCCCGGGCGATCACGCCGATACACGTCTGTCCGGTCGTATCCGCGCCAAGCCCGGACGGTTCCGGAAGGACCGTTTTCAGAAACTGCAGGGGAACGATCTCCACGCCGTTGTGGACAACCGGCTGTATCCCGGTCATACCCACGTTCTGCAATACCCGGAGATGGGTCAGGTAGCTCTCGGAAAAACTCATCCAGAACTGGGCGCGCCGAATCAACGGGAACGTCTGTACGAGACTCTCCAGCTCCTCGTGATACATGCGGTAGATTTCGTAAGACCCGATATTCCCGGGGCAGTGAAAGCGCGCATGGCGGCTCATGGCGGGGGTCTCGACAAACGCACCGTCCTCCCAGTGGCGGCACGCCGCGGTCACCTCCCGGATGTTTATTTCCGGGTTGAAGTTGGTTGCAAACGCCTTCCCGTGGTCGCCGCCGTTGACATCGACGATGTCCAGTTGTTCGATCGCTTCAAAGTGGTGGCGGGCAAGCCACGCGGTAAAGACGTTGGTGACACCCGGGTCAAAACCGCTGCCAAGGAGCGCGGTCAACCCGGCGGTGCGAAACCGGTCGCGATACGCCCACTGCCAGGAGTATTCGAAGTGTGCCGTATCCCGCGGCTCGTAGTTGGCGGTATCCACGTAGTGAACACCCGCCGCAAGACAGGCATCCATAATTGTGAGGTCCTGGTAGGGAAGCGCCACGTTGATAACGATATCCGGGCGCAGGTCGCGAAAGAGCGCCACCAGCTCCGCGGTCTCATCGGCATCGACGCGGGCCGTCTCGATCGTCCGGCCAAGGCGTTCCCGCACAGACGCTGCGATCGCGTCACACTTGGATTTGGTCCTGCTCGCCAGCGTTATGCGGTCAAACACCTCCGAGACGGCGGCGCACTTATGCGCTACCACGGATCCGACGCCGCCGGCGCCGATAATCAGCACATGTACCGTTGCTTTATCGCTCAAAATAGGTGTACCCCCGCATGCTCTCTTCGTAGGCGTTCATCACCGTCCGACGCTGCTGGGGCGTAATCGTCCCGGCGCGGACCGCAGTCTCCGCCTTCTGGCGAAACAGCTCGACCAGATCTTTGGGCTGGTATTCCACGTAACTCAGCACATCCGCAATTGAGTCACCCTCGATCTCGCGAACAAAGTCGAATGAACCGTCGGCGTTGATGCGAACGCTGACAACGTGGGTATCTCCGAGAAGGTTGTGCAGGTCCCCCAGCGTTTCCTGGTACGCGCCGACGAGAAAGATTCCGAGGTAGTATTCCCGGTCATCCTGAAGCTCGTGGAGCGGTATCGTCTTACGGACATCGTGGAGGTCCGCAAAGGTATCGATCTTTCCGTCGGAATCGCAGGTGATATCCGCGAGAATCGCCTGCCGCCGGGGTTCCTCGGAGAGGCGGTGAATCGGCATGACCGGGAAGATCTGGTCGATCGCCCATACGTCCGGGAGACTCTGGAAGACGGAAAAATTCCCGTAGTAGATGTCGTACAGTGACTCCGCCAGATCTTCCAGCTCCCGGGGTACGCGTTTCACCTTCTTCAGAAGCCGGGAAATACCGGTCACGATATCGAGAAAGAGGTTATCCGCCAGGGCGCGTTGCCGAAGCGTCACGTGGCCGTACTGAAAGTCCTCCCGAATCTCCTCACGGTAATAGACCGCGTCGTTGTAGCACTCCTGAAGGTTCCGAAGCGACATTGTGCGCCGCACCTCATAGAGGTTGCGGATCGCTTCGGGGCCGTCGTCCGGCGGATCGTCAGGAATTGGTCCCGGGCGTGACTGGGTCACGTCGAGGATGTTGAACAGCAGAATTGAGGAGTACGCGACGGTGGCACGCCCGCTTTCGGTGATGATCGTGGGGTGGGGGATCTCTTTCTCGTCAAAGACGGTTTTGAGGACTTCAACCACGTCCCAGGTGTACTCATCGAGGTTGTAGTTTTTGCTGTGGACGAAGTTGGTCTGGCTACCGTCGTAATCCACCGCGAGGCCTCCGCCGATGTCGAGGTACCCCATCGGAGCGCCCTCGGCGACCAGATCGGCGTAAAAACGCGCTGTTTCGCGGACCGCAGTGCGGATGTCGCGAATATTCGGTATCTGGCTGCCCAGGTGATAGTGCAGCAGGCGCACCGAGTCGAGCATATTCTCTGCCCGGAGTGTGTCCACCACATCCACGAGTTGCCCCGTTGTGAGGCCGAAGATCGAATTGTCGCCGCCGGATTCCTGCCAGTGTCCTCCGGCGCGGGAGCCCAGTTTAAGGCGAATTCCGATAAGCGGCTTGATTCCCAGCGTTCTGCTTCGTTCAAGAATCGTCGGCAGTTCCGTCGGCGTTTCGATCACAAAAAAAACGTTATACCCCATACGGATCGTCTGGAGTCCGAGATCTATGAACTCCGGGTCCTTATAGCCGTTGCAGACGATCAGGCTCTGTGCCGACCGGATCTTTGCAAGGGCGATGAGGAGTTCCGCTTTGCTGCCCGCCTCCAGTCCGTGGTCATAACGCTCGCCAAAGCGTATCATCTCGTCGATTACCTGCGCCTGTTGGTTGACCTTGATCGGAAACACACCCTGATAGCGCCCCGCATACCCGGTACCGGCGATTGAGGCGCGGAAACTCTCGTTCAGGCGGGTGAGTTGCTGGTCGAGCAGGTTTTCGATCCGGAGCAGCACCGGCATGCTCAATCCCCGCGCGTCAAGACCGTCGATGATTTCCATGAGGCTGACCTCAACGGGTGCACCATCACCGGTTACACGAGCGACGACTTCACCCGCTTCGGAGAGGTCAAAGTAGCCGGCGCCCCATTCCTTGATTCCGTACGTATTGGCGGAGTCCTTGATCGTCCACTGTCTGTGAATTTTCTGCATCGTTCGGAGAGAATACAGAATGGCTGCGACGGTGTAAATCATCGCGTCATTGTGGCACCATACGCGGTATGAACCAGATCGATCACCTCATCGCGAATGAGTGTGCCGCGTCGGCGTCCCAGGTGGCGGCGGTGCGGGCGTTGTATGCCGAAGGGGGCACCGTCCCGTTTATCGCACGCTATCGGAAAGAGCGGACCGGTAACCTCGACGAAACGGTGCTGCGGGCTATTCTCGCGGCGGAGCACCGTCTGACGCAGCTGGAAGAGCGGCGACAGGCGATTCTTGCAAATCTCGGAAAGCGGGCGCTGTTGACCCCGGAACTGGAGTCGGCGATCGGCGCGGCACCCACTCGCACCGAGCTGGAAGATATCTATCTGCCGTATAAACAGCGGACAAAGACGCGCGCCGACCGCGCCCGTGAGGCGGGACTGCAGCCCCTTGCCGACGCGTTGCTGACCGATACCGGCGCCGCACCGCAGGAGCTTGTAAAACGGCTGTGTCCGCCGGAGCTGTCGGTGACGCAGGCGGAGGCGGGGGCGCGGGACATTCTGGCGGAAACGCTGTCTGTTGATCCGGAGTTGCGCGCGCGGCTGCGGCAGCTCTTTGTGGAGCAGGGCGCGCTTGCGAGTTCCCGGGCACGCAAACGGGGAACGCAAAGCGCGAGGCACCGTTCCACCGGTGCCGAAACTCCGAAGCCGCGCCACGGAGCCGAGACGTACCGCGACTACGAGGCGTGGCGCGAACCGGCCCGCCGGGCGCCCTCCCACCGGGTGCTTGCGATCCTGCGGGGCGCCGAGGAGGGACACCTTTCCGTTTCACTGAAGCCCCCTGAGCCGGCGGCGCTGCGGATCGTCACCGAGCACCTCTACCGGCGTACGAGCGCGCGGAACGGTCGCGAGGCGATCTTCCGGACCGCCGCCCTCGACGCGTGGAAACGGCTCCTTGCGCCGTCGCTGGAGCGGGAAGCGCTGGCGGCAGTCCGGACGCGGGCCGCAACGGAGGCGCGGGGTGTCTTTCAAAAAAACCTTACCGCGCTGCTCCTCGCCCCTCCCTACGGCGCCCGACCGGTTCTGGCATTGGACCCGGGGCTGCGAACGGGGTGCAAGCTCGCGTGCCTTGGCGCCGCAGGCGAGGTGCTTGAGGTGGGGGTGATCTATCCGCTGCCCCCCCACAGTCGCCGTTCGGAAAGTGCTGATCTTCTCTCGCGTTTGTGCCGGAAACACGCCGCTGCGGTTATCGCGGTTGGCGACGGCACCGGTGGGCGCGAGACGGAGCAGTTCGTCCGGGAGGTGGGAGTAACCGACGGCGAGGGCACGCCGCTGCCGGTGATAAG
>JAQIBO010000207.1 GCA_027859055.1 Spirochaeta sp. | reverse complement strand
AATATCTATTTAGACAACGGCGCCTATTCCAGCTTTTACGTTGATGATCTGGGTCGCGCCCGACGGCGTTGGAATCGCGGTTACGTTCTGGATCGGGACGTTCCATATCGATACGAGTCGGAGCTTGACGCCCGCCTTGAGGTGAAAAGTGCTTCTCTGACGATCAACTACGAGATGTTTTCGGATACCAGATTTCGCGCGGACTACGGAGACCGCGCAGAAAGCATCGATTGGAGCGGCCTGATAACGCAGCAGAGCGAAGAGGAGGAAGAGGATTCGGTCGGAGAGATAAACTCGCTTCGGTGGGAGTCGCAACTGCGGTGGAATCCCGTGCTTCCGGGACTGCGACCGTGGGTCACCTCGTTCAACGTGTCCAGCCTGCGGACAGAATTGCGGTGGAACACCCGGGATAACGCCGATCTTCCGGCGCCGGTTGCCCGCGCGGAAAGCGACAACACCCCGGAACGACGGTTTTTCTACCCCGATTCCGCCGTATTCCCCGACCTGGTCGTGCAACTCCGTGGAACCCTCGCGGAACTGCCCCGGCGGGACCGTTCACCAGAAGAGGAATCCGGCGAATCCGACGCAGCTGATGCCGATCGCGGTGCCGCCGATATCCGTCCGCCCTGGGAAAGCCGGATCGTACCGGACGCACCGGATGAGGACGGCTTTCGCCTTCCCGAACGTGCGGGAGATCTCCGCGGGATTGTGGCCGGCGACCCGGGATCTCTTGCTCTGACCTATTCGCTCCGTCCGACGTTGCGCGTTGACCGCATCACCGACAGCGACGAGTGGCAGACGTACGAGGATGTCGGTTTCGACTGGGAGTATTCCACCCTGCAAAACCGGAACCGTGGCAGCCTCGATCTGATGATGATAAGCCCCGCGGGTTGGGCGCGATACGACGGATCACTTGCAGCGGAACAGAGGTACCAGTCGGTGACGTTCCTGACCGACCTCGAAGAAACGGAACAGACGCGCCTTGAGCAGTCCGCGTTCGCCTTCCGCGGCAGTACGATCACCCAGACGAGCACCACGACCGGGTATCCGCTGAAAGAGGTCTACGTCCTCGAAAACTCCACATTGCGCCATCTCCTGACCTCCCGCGTATACGAGCGCCAGTTCGACGGTATCGATCCCGAGGGAGACCCTCAGTACGAGACGCGCCTTGGCGAATGGAGTGACGAGGGAATCAGCGCGCACACCGGAAACGCAACGCTTCGATGGCGCCTCTGGAACGCGGAACAGTCTTTCGCGACGGAAACGGTTCTGCCGCCCCTGGACCGCGCGTACCTTGGCACTCTGTCCCTCGTGACGGGCCCCCTCACCTCAGAGTTTCGTGGGGGCTATCGGGAGACCGAAGATGAAGGGTGGAAACCGGACCCGTTCGTCCAGACGCATACCCTTGACGTTGTGGAAGACAATTTCGTGCTCGAGCAGCGGCTGGAATACGATCTGGACGAAACGGAACTCGTTCAGGCACGCTCCGTCGGGCGCCTCTGGCCACTTCGCGTCGAGTTGCAGGGACAACGGACGACGGGTCTCGAATTTGTCCCTGAGTCCGGCTGGACAGATACGGGAGAACCCCAGTTCCGCTGGACGTCGCTGGCAATCGGACTGCAGGCGGAACCGCGGTTCCGCTTCTGGCGTCGACGTATCGATCTCGGGCTGACTGGTATTCTCTCATTTGACGCGGATCTCCAGGAGTTTACCCGCAGCGGACTTCTTCTCGATTACGGGTTTGATGTTGATATTTACCGCTTCATGACGCTGGAATTCTCGGCGCGAAGTCGCAACGATCTGGTATACCAGTACGTTCCGTCTCTTGCGGAAAAGGTCGATCGTCCGCCTCGTGACCCCCTGGAGGATCTGGTGAACAGTCTGCGCCTGTTTGATGACGAGGCGCGACGCGACAGCTTTTTTAAGATCGAGTCGGTCGAAATCACCGCCGTTCATGACCTGCAGGATTGGGAGCTGCAATTTTCGTATGTGGGAGGCCCCGAGCTGATCTCCGAAGGCGGGCGGAGCGAATACGAGTGGCAGGGTGTGTTCGCAATTTTGTTTCAATGGCGGGCGATAACCGAAATCCGGCGCGATATGCGCATAGAAGACGGCACGCTGGAGTTTATCGAGTCTTGACGACAGGCGAACGCACTCCATATACTGGCGGAAGAAGGAGAAAGATTGTCAGATAGCACAGCACTTGTTCTATCGGATGGAGATACGCTCCAGCTGATCTGCGGCGTCCACGATACCAACATTCGCATACTCGAAGAACTGTTCGGCGCTCACGTACATGTTCGCGGAAACGAGCTTCAGCTTCAATCCGGAGATCCGGTCGCGCAACGGCACTTTCTCACGCTGATGGAAGAACTGGAGCGGCACACCCGAACGGGGAGGCCCCTTGACGAACCGCTGATCCATACTCTGTACCACGACATCTCCGACAGCGCCGGGGCATCTCTTGACGATTTACATGATCGGTCTATCGAAATCCCCGCAGCGGGCACGAAAGTGTTTCCCCGAAGCGTCCGGCAAGCACGGCTTTTTTCCGAACTCGAAACCAACGATCTCAATTTTTTTGTTGGCCCCGCCGGGACCGGCAAGACGTATATCGCCGTTGCCCATGCGTTACGCGAAATTCTCGCCAAGAAAAAGCGTCGGCTTGTCCTGACCCGCCCGGTGGTTGAGGCGGGAGAGAGTCTCGGTTTTCTGCCCGGGGATCTGACCCAGAAGATCAGTCCGTACCTGCGCCCGTTGTACGATGCGATTGAAGCGCTCCTGCCGGCAGAGTTGATTCACCGTCTCGAGGAGCAGAACCTGATTGAGGTTGCTCCGCTGGCCTACATGCGTGGACGCAGTTTGCGGGACAGTTACGTGATCCTCGTTGTATCACAGAACACCACCAGGGAACAGATGATGATGTTTATTACACGTCTCGGCGAGAACACACAGGCGGTTGTGACCGGAGATATCACCCAGATAGATCTGCCGCGACGGAACGTCTCCGGAATGGTCCACGTTCTCGGCGTGTTGCGCGGCGTTTCGGGAATCGGCATAACCTATCTCACCAGGGACGATGTTGTCCGCAGCTCGCTGGTGCAGCGGATCATTCAGGCCTACGATGAACACAGAGAGTAACTCGTCAAACCAGATCGAGGTTAGAAGTGAGAACCTCGAACCTCCGTCGTGGGTAACTGATCTGCCCGCTCTGGCTGATGCAATTTTGTTTCACCTCGATTTCACCGGACGGGAGCTTTC
>JAQIBO010000206.1 GCA_027859055.1 Spirochaeta sp. | reverse complement strand
GGCCTGTGCCACGCCGGGCGCTATCCGAGGCGAATGGTCTGGTAGTTGTCGGGATCGTAATCGTGTACGGGGCGCTCAATATGCTGTCGATCTCCGAGACGGCGCCGCTGGACGTGATTCTCTTTGAGATCGTTTCCGCCCTCGGGACGGTCGGTTTGAGCGCCGGACTGACCGGAGAGTTAAGCGGCTTCGGAAAGGTCGCGGTGATCGTCTTGATGTTTCTTGGCCGTCTGGGTCTGCTTACTTTGGTCGTGGCGTTTCGGCCGCACGTCGTTTCCGGAGCTGTACGGTACCCCGACGGCAATCCGCCGGTAGGGTGAAAAATGGGAGGAAATCGATGGGAAAAAAAGTCGTGGTTCTGGGTCTTGGCACGTTCGGTCAATTTCTGTGCCGTTCTTTGAAAGCCGCCGCGTCAGAGGTGATCGCGGTTGACAGTCGTCATGAAAACGTCGAGGCGATGAAAGAGGTCGTTGATCGGGCCATGCTGGGAGACACCACCGACGTCGGAGTGCTTCGGCGTGCGGATGTTGCCGATTCCGACGCAGTCGTAGTGGCGATCGGAGAAAATACAGAAGGCAGCATCGTGACGACACTCAATCTGCAGGAACTGGGTATCGACCACATCTATGCCCGCGCCGTCAGTGCAGTACACCGGAAAATTCTTGAAAAACTGGGCATTACGCGAATTATCAATCCGGAATCCCAATCCGCAGATCGACTTGCCGGGGAGTTGGCCGGCGGAGGTCTGGAAAGCCTTGCTGTCCTGGAAGATTCCTACCAGTTTGTTGCAATCGACCCGCCTGAAGGAATGCAGGGGAAATCCCTGCAGGAGCTTGATCTTCGTCGCCGGTTTCGGGTGAATGTGGTGGGGATTCGCCGAATGGAGTATACGACCGATGAGGATGGCCACGATCTGGCGCGGACGCGATTTGTGCTACCCGAGGCGTCCAGCGTCATCGGCGGCAACGATCGGCTGCTGCTCATCGGAACGGAGGTCGATATTGCCACGCTGACGCAGGAGGGCGTGTAAATGTCGCCGCGCGTGACTCCGACGCTCTTGCTGCGCCGGCGTTCAGTTCGGATATGGATTGCGCTTTCCGTCGTCGTCGGCGTTGCCGCGGTAAGACTCTTCCTTGAAGTATATTCGAGTGTCGACGAAAAGATGCAATGGGAAATCGAGATTATCGCGGGGTTGCTGATTCTTGGAACGCTGGGAAACCTTGGCGCGTACTGGATCGCCACCCGCAGAAATACGCGTCTTGAAAGCGAGCTTCGTCGGTCGCGGAGTGACGAGACGGCACAGCAGATCGGTACCGCCGGTGATGGTGCACCGGTGCTGACAACCCTCGGAGCGGCGATCAGCGAGTACAACAGCAGCCTCAACCGCTCCCGTGAGCTGAAAACCGCGCGAATAGTGGTACAGCGACAGTTGCTGCGCGTCGTGTTGCGCGCCACCGAGAAACGCCTGCTCGTTCTGTCCGCTTCAGGTTCTGTCTTGTATATGAGCGCCGCGTCGGCGGAGGAGTACGAGGGAGAAACGGAACCGCGAACGCCGCTTCTGGATCCATCGGGTGCAGCTATCGCCGCGCATCTTCTTGCCGGCAACGGGCCGGGTACCGTGAGCGTCGACGATCGTCCGATGCATTTTATCGGTGTGTTCGGGCAGACGGTGAGCGGGGGCGACTGGCGACACAATGACGCAGCAGACGCGGCTCTCGCGTATATCGTGATTACTGAAAACGCAGTTACCGCAGGTCCGACAACCACAACGTCACGGCCGCATCAACAGCCGGACCGTCTTTACAAAAAGCTGTGGTCTGTTATCACCCGCAGGTGATCAATAAGGGTCATTCGGTTTCAGCAGGTTCTGCGGCAGGTTCTTCAGTCTCCGGGGGCTCGGCGGTATCGGTCCGCGTTCCGCTTCTGATACGGTCCATCTGCGTCTGCAGGTCCAGCATTCGCAAGGCCATCTCGAGGGTTTCTTCCGCCGGCTGAAACGTTGGATCGATCGCAAGTGCCTGTTCAGTCAGGTTGATCGTTCGCTCCAGTTCCCCCGACGCGAACGCCTCAAGCGCGTCAAGGTAGAGAATCCGCACCGTGTCCTGAGCGTCTCCGCGGCCGCGATCCCCCAGCGAAAACCCCGCCTGGAGGCTGAACCGGTCGAAGGCGGTCAGCTGGGTGGTCATATCCAACGTGTAGTTGATCGTCAGAGTCATATCCTGAAGCCGAACGCTTCCGCCCATGCTGATCCGCGGATTTCCGCCCTTGAGCTGATATCCTCCACGAATTGTGAAAAAATCGGTGACCGTTACCGCTGTTCCAACGGCATATCCGACCGGCGGCGGCGGCAGATCGGAAAACGGCATGAACGGTACGTTGACGTCGGCGGAGAGCAATAACGGGCGCAGCGGGGAGTAGGCGATACCCGTAGACCACGTTGTGGGAAGCGGTTCATCCAGTACGTTGGGTCCGATGTTTCGAACGGCCGTTCCGACGGCGAAATTGCGTGCTCGGGAGGGGTAGAACTTGAGGAGATCAAACCGGCTCAGAAGACCGACATCGGTCAGTACGCCCGCGGCGGACTGTCCGGGAACGATAATTTCCGGAATATTGCGATATGCGAGTTTCAGATTTGCCCCGGCGGCAACGCCGTTAAAATAGAAGCTGTTGAAGAAATTGTAGGACAGGTTGAACGCGGCCACCGCCTCGCTGTACCGGGCGGTTGCCTGCTGGACGCCGAAACCGTCATATTCCGTAAACGGAACGTGCAAATACTTCACGCCGACGCCGGTTCCGAAATCGTCGATCCGGGTTGTGTATGCGGCGCTTTCCATGTTGGTGTCGGCGATCAGGTTGTTGTGAAAGACCGCCAGCTCCGTGTTCTCAAGATCGGAACTGGCTGCCGGGTTGGCTTCAATAAACGTCACGTCCCGGGCAGCCGCGGTATACGCCGACCCCAGCGCCTCATATTCACCGCCCATCGGGATGTCGAGAGTCGGGAAGACGGTCAAACCGGTGTTTTCGACATCTTCCACGGAGTAGCGGCCGGCAACGTCGCCGTACCAGGTGCTGAACGTTTCTTCGGAGACACCGGCAGCGGCGGCGTGTCCCAGAACGAGCGTTCCGAGGACCAGTAAACCTGTAAACCGCCGTGACAACACCATTGTGTCTTTCATTGTATCCCTTCAATGCCGATTATTCTATACAGGGCATTGTGTTGCATCGGTAGAAGATACCGTGTCCGAGGTGGTAAACTGTTAATGGGTAGGGGATGCATAAAAACGTTATTCTGTTGATCGTCTCAGTATCATTCTTGTTTCTCATCCTCCCTGACGCAGGTGCGCGCGGTCAAAGTGAAGACCCGATTCGACAGGCGCGGGAACTGGTCGCGGAAAACCGGATTAACGACGCGATTCTCCTCCTGGAACAAACGGTGCGCGAAGATCCCGAACGGATCCAGCAGGCGGAAGCGCTCCTGCGAACGATTCGTGAGATTCGCGGCGAATACAACGTAATGTTTGACGAGTTAATCGACAATCTCGTCAACAACCCTGACGATATCGAGCGCACACTCGAAATTATCGACCGCATGGAAGCGCTCGATGAGTTCCCCAACGAGCGAGTCGTAGAACAGATCGAAGACGCCCGCGTCGTAGCTCAGCTGGCGTTTGACCGCAGCGTTCTGGAGCGTGAGATGGATGCTGCCCGGGAGTTGCTCGCCAACGGAGAGTACCTGGCGGCGGTCGACATTTACGTCGGACTGCGGGAACTGCAGCGGGATCGGTTTGAGACGCGGGGCTATGGCGATATCTTTATCAATTCCGTCAACGAGGTGGTCAGGACCGTTCCTGAGGTTGCGGCGGCGTTTCGGGCGCAGCTTCCCGCCTATCAGAATGCGGGAGATACGATCGAAACGCAGGCGCGCGAGGATATCGGTGATCTCGGAGACCAGGCGCTCAACGCGTTTTTTGGAGAAGCTGAAGAGATGACCGCCGTTCTTGGCAATGCCGCTCAGGTGGCCGGTGAGATCGCGGTTTTGCGATCCCAGGTGCCGCTGCAGTTTCCCGATGATCCGGTGGACTGGTATCTCAACTTTCAGGAAACGATTACCCGTGGACGCAGCGAATTCCGCGGTGAAGAGGGAATCGTTTACGCCATAGAGAGCGCCTATCAACGTTCGATGGCGCCGTTGGTGACCGCCGGACGAGACCGGACGGTGAACCTGGTACGTTCCGGTGGGCAGGCGGCGCGGGCGGACCGCTATGAGATCGCCGGTGAAGACTACCGCCAGGCCGCCGTGAGCGCCCGGCTCTGGGAACAGGCGGAAGCGGCACAGGTCGGCTATTTCGGTGAGGTCCCCGATCCGGAAACAGTAGTAGCCGAGCGCACAGCCGCGGCGGCGGATACACTCATGCTTGCAGGCGGATATGTCGCTGGAACTGAGAGCCTCACTGAAC
>JAQIBO010000094.1 GCA_027859055.1 Spirochaeta sp. | reverse complement strand
CAATACGACCGGTGAGCGTCTCCGCGCGGACCCACGCGATTACCACCTCTCCGGACTATCACGACGAAGGGCACCTGCGGACCTCCTACACCGATATCGAGGATTATGGCGCGATGCATATCGTGTTCGATGACGGGACGTTTGCCGACATCTTCGCCTCGGAACTGGCCCTCGGTGGTGTGCACAACTGGATCGAGGTCGCCGCCAACAACCATCGCACCATTTGCAACATCAACCCCAACACGGCGATGCAGACGTTCAACCCCCGTGAAGACTACTTCGATGACATCTATGTGGTGGAAAAAACGGGGACCAAACAGGGCTGGGCGTTTACCTCGCCCGACGAAGACTGGTTCACCGGGTATCAGCACGAGATGGACGCGTTTTACGGATCTGTAGCATCCGGGACGCCGCCGGAATCGGACAGCCTTCTGGCGGCGGACACCATTGCGGTGGTCTACGCGGCGTACCTCTCGGCGGAGCAGGCCGGCCGGCAGGTTGACGTTCCCACCGGCGAATACGGGAAGGGGTGAGCGAGATGGGCCACAGTGACGGAATGAGCTACGCACCCCGCGGGAAGGTGCAACACGTATGCAAACCGGGTGAGTTCCGGTTTTCCGTGATCGGACTCGACCACGGGCACATCATCGGGATGACCTCAGGCCTTCTGGACGCGGGCGGTGAACTCGTTGCCGTGTTTGATCCGGACCCCGAAAAGGTCGCCTCATTCGTGAAAACGTTTCCCGCCGCACGGCCGGCTGAGACGGTTGAGGAGATCCTTGGCGACGACTCGATTATGATGGTCGCCAGTGCGATCGTCCCGTCGGAGCGCGGGCCCCTGGGACTCCGTGTTCTGGACGCGGGGAAACACTACTTCTCGGATAAAGCCCCCTTCACAACGCATGATCAGGTAACACAGGCACGCAAGAAAGTCGCCGCCACCGGGTTGAAGTGGGCAGTCTGCTACAGCGAACGGATTCAGAACGAGGCCGCCGTGGAAGCGGGCCGCCTCATTCACGACGGCGCGATCGGGCGGGTCCTGCAGGTGATCGGCATGGGGCCGCACCGTCTCAACGCTCCGGCCCGTCCGGAGTGGTTCTTCCAGCGCGACCAGTACGGCGGCATCCTCATCGACCTTGGCAGCCATCAGATAGAGCAGTTTCTCTACTTCTCCGGCGCCGCCTCCGCGTCGGTGGTTCACAGCAAGACCGCCAATTACAACCACACCCAGTGGACGGAGTTTGACGACTTCGGTGATGCCACGCTGGTGGCGGACAACGGCGCCACCTGTTACTTCCGCGTGGACTGGTTTACCCCGGACGGATTGTCCTCCTGGGGGGACGGCCGGACGTTTGTCCTTGGCACCGACGGCTACATTGAACTACGCAAATACGTGGATGTGGCCCGCGACACAACCGGGGATCAGCTCTACCTCATCGACCATACCGGTGAGCGCCACCTGTCGGTCCACGGGACGATCGGATTTCCCTACTTTGGCCAGCTGATTCGCGACTGCCTCGACGGCACCGACACCGCAATGCCCCAGGACCACACCTTTCGCGCGGCGGAACTGTGCATCGACGCGCAGGAACAGGCGCTCCGGGTTACCGAATAGGAACCGCCGACCGGACGCTGCGCCGACCCGGCGGGGGACGGAGGCGACGACTCCCCCGGAAAATTCGATACATCGAACTGCCGTTCTGGCCGGCGCCGTACCCTCCTGCCCGGCGCCCACCGGATCAACTTCGCTGGACGGGGCGGGAGCGCATCCTGGTCACCGTTTCGTATTCCGCGCGCTTGCAGGAACTGGGCGGCAGGCCGTTGTTCATCAGGGCGATATCCTCAACGATTCGTTCGCCCATCTCGTAAAAACAGGAATACAGTGCCCCGGCGCGGTGTGCCGAGAGTACGGCTGATTCGGCGCGGCGGATCGCGTGCTTCGGATCAAACGGTTCTTCCGGCCACACGTCGGTGGCAACGCGGAGCGCCCCGGAAATCGCCGTGTCAGCCAGAGCTTCAAAATCGACAACGCCGGCGCGGCTCAACAGGACAAACAGGGCATCCTGTTGGATCATCTCCAGCGCGGCCCGGTCCAGAAATCCCTGGTTGTCGCTGGTTACCGCGGCAACCACGAAAATCGCCGTGGAGGTGGTGAGGAGTTCTTCAAGGGTGACGGGGACTGCGCCGGCGGCTTGAATCGCGCGCGCAGGAACCCACGGATCAAAGACCTGGATCTCCCGCCCAAACGGGTGTAACAGCTTCAGGAGCGCCTTTCCGAGATCACCAAACCCGACAATTCCGATGGACCGCGCGCTGAGAAGATCTGCGTTTTGATTCCCGTCCAGACCGTACCGTTCACGTCCTCGTTTGAATGCTGCGTCCGCCTGCGGTATCTGCCGCGCCAGTGAGAGGGCCAGACCAAGTCCAAGCTCAGCCACCGCGCGGGCAAAGACGGGACTGACCGACAGGACGTGAATATGGTGCGAAAAGCAATACTCGTAGTCGATGTTGGGGAAAAAGTTGCCTTCCACGTTGATAATTGCTTTGAGGCGTGGCGCGGTCTCAAGGCGCTCCCGGGGCAGGTCGGTCTGGCCGATAACGTAGGTCGTTTCGGGAAGAATCGCGTCGACCTCCTCCGGCGTCGGGTGCTGATACGTGTGCATTTCAGGACCCGGGCGAAGTTCAACCATCTCCTGTAGTTGTTCCAGCACCCCCGGTTGAAACATCAGTTTCACCTCTCGGGGAGATGGGTCGAGAAGGGTGATCGGTTTCATAACCTCACAGGCCCTCAACAAAGTCGACGATCACTTGATTGAACGCGTCAGCATGCTCCCAGAACATCATGTGGCCACCGAGTACCTGTGTGTCCGTTTTCGGCATGTGAGTCTGGAGAAACGCCCGGGCGGTCTCCGCCCAGTGCTCGGCAAGGATGTACAGTGTGGGACGCGCTGCATCAAGCTCCGTGGCCTCTTTCAGGTAGTCCGAAAGCATCGCGCTTCCCCACAATGACTGCGCCACCCATGTAGGCGTCCGGAGTGAATCGCCGGTGATCCAGTCAAGCTCCTCCGGGTTGAGCTCACGCTGCACCATCACCTCGGTTGCGTAAAACTCCACAAATCCTTTCTGGCCCGCGGTGGTGCCAAGCATGTCGGTGGAAACCTCGGCGATCTCTTCTATGGATCCTTCCACCCAGTCGCCGTCGGTACTGGAGAGCGCTTTCGGGGACATGTCTATCCCGACAAAGCCCTTGATTCGGTCTACTCCGTGTGCCCGCACCGTCGCGAACGCCTCAAGGCAGCCGGTGGACCATCCCACCAGAACCGCGTCGGAGATATCCATCTTCTGCAGGAACGTACCGATATCGACGCCGTGTACCCCGTAAGTATTACCCGCGGCGGTCTTGGTAGAGCGTCCCTGGCTGCGCGGATCTATCGCGATGACCCGATACCGGTCAGACAGACCGGTGAGCTGGCGCTCGAAAATGGCGGATGAAAAGGTCCATCCAGGTATGAATACCAGCGGTATTCCCGAACCCGCTTCCCGGTAAAAGAGTTCTACCCCCGGGGCTACTTCGACGTATCCAGTGGTAATCTGTGCCATCCCGATCCTCCTGCAATCGTTTTTTGTGGGCTTCAGAGTACTATTGTTGCTGGAGAACGGAAAGGACGCGGCGGCTCGAACCAGCCTGCCGGCGTTGAACGCGGCGATCGAAGCAGCCCATGCTGGTGAAAAGGGTGTCGGTATTCGTTGACCGAAATCACCGAGAGCATGCAAGAGCTGAACACCGGGGGGGAATCAGATACTCGAGGCGGCAAGCCGTGTCCCCTCGCTGATAGCTGCCCCCCGGCCGACAGGAATGGTATAATCCTGCCACTATGCGAACACATGAACCGGCAGAGAATGCTGCAACCACCGCGAAACCATGTAAACTCCGTCACGTCGTCCTTTTCAAGTTCACGGACGAAACGACAGATGCGCAGATCGCCACGATAGAGGCCGCATTCGAGGAACTCCCCGAGAAGATTCCGGAAATACAGGAGTTTGAATGGGGTCCCAACAACAGCCCCGAAGGTTTGGATAAAGGGTTTACCCATTGCTTTTTCCTCACCTTTAAAGACGAGCGAGATAGGGATACCTATCTGCCCCATCCGGCGCATACGGCGTTCGGAAACATGGTGAGACCTGCGCTCGATGATGTTCTTGTCGTCGATTACTGGACGACGTGATCCCTTCCGGGACAGACATTACGCGTGGTGCCGGCTGTGCATCCGTTTCTCGAGGGCCCGGGCGCCCAGGGACAGACCGCCGGTGAGTATCAGATAGAGTGCGGTGATCGTGATCCACACTTCAAAGGTGCGGAAGGTGGCGCTCATGAGCTCAAGTCCCCGAAAGGTGAGCTCCTGAACTGAAATGACCGCCACAATCGCCGAGTCTTTCACCGTCGAGATAAGCTGGCCGGCGAGGGCCGGGCCGATCGTCTTCAACGCCTGGGGCAGAATAACGAATCGGTACTGGTCAAACCGGGTGAGCCCGGACGAGTAGGCGGCTTCTGACTGTCCGCGCGGAACCGATTGAACTCCCGCCCGGATGATCTCCGCCATATAGGCCCCTTCGTACACGGCAAGCGTGAATACCGCCGACAGGAATTCGGCAAAGCGTTGCGGCTCGCTGAAGAGAATCCCGATAACCCGGCGCGTTCCGGGTCCGGCGTTGCGAATCCACGAATCGATGCCAAGGGCGACGGTGAGCTGGTTACCCACAAAGTAGAAGAAAATAAACACGAGCACGAGAGGCGGCGTATTTCGCACCACCTCCGTGTAGATTCGGCCAAAGAGCTGGACCGCGCGGTTGCGGGATACGCGTAACACACCGACAAAAACCCCGATGACCAGAGCCCCCATCGCGCTCCAAAAGGTCAGGCGGATCGTCGTCAGCACCCCCAGAATGAGGGCGCCCGCTGTCAGGCGCCCGCTCTCCGCATCACGGCGGAAGAGATACTGGGGAATGATAGACCAATCCCAGTTATAGACCAGGTCTGTTCGGACACGCCGGAAGAGAACCGCCCCACCGACCACGATCGCCACAAGTAGCACCGCGTCCAGTGTCGTGAATTGCCGCCTGCCCGAACCTGGAATCATTATTCGACCCGATCCGCCCAGTCGCGCGTACCGAACCAGTACTGTTTGCGTTCCGCGAGCCAACCCTCGGACTCGACAACTCTGATCCAGTTGTTGAAGTAGTTCAGCGTGTCCACATCACCCTTTTGCAACGCAAATCCGATCGGCTCTTTCGTGAACGTATCGTCAAGCGGCAGGTAGAGCGTTCCCGGATTATCCACCACGAGATACGCCGGCAGAGGTGCACTTGCCACGATCGCATCGGCGCTTCCATTAAGCGCCTCCTGCACCGCCTGGGTTTCCTGTTCAAACAACCGGATCTCCGCGTTTGGTAGGAACCGTTCCGCCGCGGACGCTGCGGTAGTTCCGAGCCGGGCCGCTATCACCGTATCCGGGTTGTTAAACTCTTCCAGAGTCGTGCGCCCGGGAACGTTCTCCGCGTTTGCTGCCATCGCGATACCGCTGAAGTCGTAGGGGATCGTGAAATTGACGCGCAGATTCCGGTCCGGCTTAATGCTCATCCCGCCGATAATGACATCGAACCGGCCCGTCAGAAGTGCCGGAATGATTCCGGACCACTGGGTCGGTACAAACTCGATATCAACGCCCATATCCGCGGCAAGCCGCCGGGCAACATCGATCTCGAACCCGATCAACTCGCCGTCATTACTCTGCATCGCCCACGGAACAAACGTCGACATTCCGACGCGGATCGTCCCTCGCTCAATAATCTCGTCGAGCTGGCTGGATCTTTCTTCCGCGGGCGTTGCGTCCTGCGTCGTTTCCGCCGACCCTCCGTCGCTGCACCCGACGAGTGCAAGTGATGCGGCAAGCACCACGATAAACAGACCATATCCTGTCTTCTTCATACAAACTCCTCACTCTTTGTATTCCGCCGGACCGGCGGTCAAAGTACCTTACTCAGGAAATCCCGCGCCCGCTCCTCGGTAGCTGACTCAAAGAACTCCTGCGCCCCGGCAATCTCGACAACGGCGCCTTCATCCATAAAGACCACCCGGTCCGCCACCTCCCTGGCAAAGCCCATCTCGTGAGTCACCACCGCCATCGTCATGCCCTCAATGGCGAGCTCCCGCATAACCGCCAACACCTCACCGATCATTTCCGGGTCGAGCGCGCTGGTTGCCTCATCAAAGAGCATGACCCGGGGGTTCATCGCCAGAGCCCGCGCGATTGCGACCCGCTGCTGTTGTCCGCCGGACAGCTGGCCCGGATAGGCATCGATCTTGTCTGCGATACCGACCTTTTCCAGCAGCGTCATCGTTACCTCGTCGGCCTCGGCGTCGCTCCGGCCGCGCACCCGTTTCTGGGCGAGACCGACATTGCCGCGCACCGTCATATGGGGAAACAGGTTGAAACTCTGGAACACCATTCCCACCTCACGGCGAATCTCATCGCGGTGTTCCTTTTTCCTGTCCAGGGGGATGCCGTCTACAACCACGGAGCCGGCGTCGACGTCTTCGAGTCCGTTGATGCACCGCAGCAGCGTGCTTTTTCCGCTTCCCGACGGCCCGATAATGCACACCACTTCCGAGCGATGGATTTGCAGTGACACATCCTTGACCGCCTGAATCCCACCGGGAAACGTCTTGGATACGTTGTCCAGTTGTACGATCACCTCACCTAACGTTTTCATCAGGGTACCCTTACCTTGTGTTCCAGAAACGACGCGAATAGACTGAGGCCGATATTGATGACCAGATAGATCGCTGCCACGGTGAACCAGATTTCAAAGGTGAGAAACGTGTTTGAAACCGTTGCTGATCCATTCATGGTGAGGTCGGATATGGCGATCGTACTGACCAGCGCCGAGTCTTTTATGAGAGATACCGCCTGCGAAGTCAGCGGCGGCAGGATCTTGCGGAGCGCCTGCGGAAGGACGATAAACCGGTATGTGTCGCGTTTGTTGAGCCCAAGGGTATAGCACGACTCCCACTGACTTCGTGGGATCGATAGAATCGCACCGCGGATAATTTCGGAAGCGTACGCGCCCTCAAAGAGACTGAGCGCCAGGACGGCAGACCAGAACGGAGCCAAGCCGGCGATCGGCGCAAAAACAAAGTAAATAATAAACAACTGAATAAGGAGTGGTGTGTTGCGAACCGCCTCCAGATAGATCTGGGCGATGGCGTTCGCCGTGAAGGAGCGCGACAGTCTGAACAAAGCGGTTATCAGCCCGAATCCTGCCGCAAGAATCAGGCTGATTCCGGAAATTTGCAACGTGACACCGAGCCCCTCAATCAACGCTCCCACAGTGATTCCGTCCTCGGTTACCCGGAGCAGATACCGGGGAACACGAAACCACGCCCAATCGTATTGAAGTCCGCGGACGCCGATGACCACGGCGATGACAGCGATACCGGTAAGTGCCAGAAACTGCCCCGTTTCCATAAGCCCGGTTCTGTGGCGTGAGAGATACGCGAGCGACCGTTTTGTCATCGGGCGGAGCAGCAGCTTCATAAGCCACCCCAACATACTGATTGCTCCCACAACCGTAAAGCTTATTCGGTGAAAAATTCTATTTCTCCCAGGATACGGTTTTGCAGTGTGGTGACAGTCTCCGGGAAATCGGTAGACTGGCGCGATGAAAGAACTGCTGGATCGTATCTCCGCGGAAGCGCGCCGCGGTGAGATGAATATCGATTTTGACGTCTATACCGCGGCAGGGACGGACCCGGCCCAGCCGGTCCTGCTCGGCTCTGGAAACCTTGCATCCCGCATCGGCTTTTTTGGACGGGACCCGGGGCGCCGCGAAGTTGAACTCGGCGAACCGTTTATCGGGTCCGGGGGGCAACTGGTGCGCGCGGCACTTCATCGCGCTGCCATTCAGACGGACCTCGGAGAATCGGAAACCGCCGTCCGCCTCACGCTTGAACAGTCAATCGAAGTCGGAAGCCGCGTCTTCTGGGGAAACACCGTCCCCTACAAACCGGTAGGCAACAAGGCGTGGTCCACCGCGGTGAAGCGACGATTTGTCCCGTATATCCGGGAGCTGCTGGTGACCCGCTGGGAGGGGACGGAGCTCATCACCCTGGGAAACCAGGCGTTTGAATGGTTCGGCCTTGCCGACGCGACGCTCCGTCCCCGGTTACGGACGTTCTGGAAGCGGGACGACCGCTACGAGGCGATGCTGGAAGTTGTGCTTGACGGGAAAACGATTCGGCTGTACCCGCTTCCCCATCCGTCGCCGCTCAACGCCACGTGGCACGCCAAATTCCCCGGTCTCCTCGACGCGCGGTTGCGGGAACTCGCGTGGCCGGAATAGGGCGCTCATCGCGCTCACTCGCGTTCGTCTGTGTTTTGACTCAAGTCGCGGAGCTGCAGGTTGAGCGCCTGCACGGAAATACTGACCTCGTATACCAGAAACCCCATCGACAGGACCGTCAGCACCAGGGCGAGCAGAAACACGACCTCTGCGGCGACGGTCCGGTCAAAGAATAGCAACACCATGGAGAGAACCGACAGCAACAGGCCCACAGCCCCGGCAACCTGCATATTCCGAATCAATCCGATGCGCAGGCGGAGATTCTCGATCTGCCGTTGAACCACACAGCTACCGTCGCTTTGCCAGCGGTCGTGCAGGCTGCGGACCAGGTTCGCGTAGGAAATGAACCGGTTGGTATAGGAGATAAACAAGAGAGAGATCGCCGGAAACAACAGCGCCGGAGTGGAAAAACCGAATTCCATCCCAACTGTCTATAGCTCTCCGGTGTTCGGAGTCAAGTCGGGGGACGGAACTCCTGCATCGTCAAGTCCGGGAACGTAGCCTGCTACAGCCGAAAGCGACGTACATCGACCCGCAACTCCGACACAAGATTGTCCGGCGGTTTGGTAACGTTTCCCGTATCCACTAAGAGGTTATACCGTTCCTCGGGATCCTCAATGTAATCGAACAGCTCTTCATGCACGGTATCTCGCTGTTCGTCGAGGTAGCATGTGTACCGATACCGCTTCGTACGTACCGTGTGCGCTTCCGCGTACGCCTGGATGCGATCGTGCCACATATGGCGTCGGTGGGCGTAGACGCGATCCTTTGCGGTTTCCGGTTGGCCGGCACCGTGGTGCGTGTCAGAACCGCCGGTCAATAATTCGGCAAATGATGTACCCTCAACGTGATCGGGAACGGGAAGCCCGGCGAGACGGCACAGCGTTGGAAACAGATCGATATGTTCGGTCATCGCGTCGATCCTCCCGCCGCTTCTGCCCGGGAGGCGCACATACAGGGGAACCTGCAGTGACTGTTCCCAGAGGTTGTGCTTGCCCCAATACCCGTGATGCCCGTCATGAAATCCATGATCCGAAGTGATTACGACGATCGTATCCTCGGCGTGCCCCGATTCCTTCAAGGCCGTGAGAATGATGCCGACCTGACGGTCCGTGTAGCTGACAGTTGCGTAGTGGCCGTGGAGGAGTTCCCGGGATTGCGCCTCATCGGCGCGCCACGGTTTGGTGTACCCATCGGTCGTGTAGAATTGTGACGGCTCGCTGTCTCCCGACGCCCACTCCGGCGATCCCACGGGCGGCTCCCGATACGGCGGTAGCGTCAGCGACGCGCGATCGTACCGGTCCCAATCGCGGGCAGGTGCGCGAAATGGGGTGTGGCCGGAGATAAACCCGACTGCCAGAAAGAACGGCTGGTAACCCGGACCGCCCGCACCGTCGTCTCGCCGCAAGAGCCATTCTGCGGCGGCCTCCGCGACCACTCCATCGGGATATCCCGTATCCGGACCGTCGTATCGCTCCACCGCGGGACCGCGCGCCCGCCGTTCCGTGGCTGGGTCATCGAGTTGCTCCTCCGTAACGCCGTCCGCTTCCAGAGCTTTCCAACGCCGTGCAATCAATTCCTTGGCTTCCCGCGTGCGCCACCCCCGGCGCAGGCGCTCCGGCACGTCGTCGAACCCGTCATTCCGGTCAGACCATTCGGGAATCTGTCGGTGCCCTGCGTTCCACGACGGTTCATCGACGGCGTCGTGGTACACAAACCCGAACGCCCGGGTTGTGTACCCGGCGTTTCCAAACGCTTCCGGGAGGGTTGCCGGCGAGTACCCGGTGCGTTCCCGGAACTCCCCAAAGAAGGGGCGATTGTCGTAGCGCTGCGTCGTCGGCGGCCGACACCCGGTGAATAGATTGGCGCGGGAGGGACCGCAGAGGGGCCACTGGCAGTAGTGGTTGTGGAACCGGAACGCCCCTTGGACAAACTCGTCGATCACCGGCGTCGCTGTCTCTTTGTTTCCGTATGTGGAAAACCGTCGTCCGATATCGTGTGAAATCAGGAATAGTACGTTGGGTCCGTTGAATTGACTCATTTCACGCCCTTTTCTTAACGGTTGAGATCGCCAATCGTTGCAATCACGTGATCGATCAGCTCATCGGCGATCCGTTCGTGAAACGCGTCAAACCGATGGGCCGGTGCTCGACAGTGCGTCGTGGAATATATTCCCTGGCGCTGGAGCAGCCGCTTGAAGAAACAGATCGAGATATCAAGATGTTGATTTGAGAACGCGAGAACGGGAACGATCGTATCGAAAAGGCGTTTGGCGCCATCCCGGTTTCCGTCGCGGTAACGCCGGACGATCTCCGTATAGATCTCGTGCATGCCTGTTGGCATCACCGCGTCGACACCACGGTCGAGCGCCTCGATCATCTGTGTTACCGCCCAGCCACCGGCGACGTGGATCTCATGGTTGCACGCATAGAGTACTTGGGTGTACTTGGATCCGGCGGGCACCACTTCGATCTTGATCGACTGAAACGTCGGAAGCTCGTTAAAGAGTCGCGCGATCGTCTCCACCGGAGCGCCGTATCCGCCGGCGTCCCAGTCCTGTATCACCAGCGGCGCGCCTGTTTGCGCCACGTCTCTGAGGTCGCGCTCCCACGTCTCAGTATCACGGTACGGAATCGCTACAAGCGCCGCGTCGCTACCGGCGTCCATCACGCGGTCGATCCACCGGCGGCGCTCCGAAGAGGCCTCAGCGGAGGCGCCCCCGACGACCGGGACGGTACCGGAAACAGTTGCAACAACGGTCTTGAGGATCTCCTGCCGTTCTTCGTCGGTGAGGACGCCCACCTCCGACGCCATCGCCGGAACCAGGAAGCCGGCAACGCCCGCGTTGAGCGCGCGCTCCACGTTGGTCGCCAGGGCATCCAAATCTACCGCGTCGTTGTCGGTAAACGGTGTATTGAGCACAGTAACGATTCCGGACAGACGTGCTTTCAGATCGATCATCGTTGACGCCTATACCGGCAGTTTGAGGTCGTGGGCCACATCACGAAGTGCGTCGATTTCGTGGGACGACAGATCATGCGCCGCGATATGCATGCGGTGGTTGCCCCGTCCCTGCATTGCCGCGGCACTTTTGATGGCGGGAATAACTTTGCCGTTACACGCGGGAATGATCCGCGCCAACGCGTTGATGCGGCGCTGACACTCCCATACGGTTTCCCAGTCGCTGTCTTGGACCGCCGCATACATCTAGACGTACGGTGCGATCTCAACGTTTCCAAGACCAGTAACGATCGCCGGCGCGCCGAGGGCGAACGATGGTGCATCGAGAAGATCTTCACCCTGGATCCACGCAAAACCATTGCGCAGGGTGAGCACTCCGTGGGTATAGCCTTTGAAATCACCGGAGCTATCCTTGATACCGACGATGTTGGTGTGTTTCGAAAGCTCGAGCACCGTATCGATTTGAATCGGGTTATGGGTGTTCTGGGGAATGTTGTACAGCAAGAACGGTACGGGACTTTCGTCGGCGAGGGTCCGGTAGTGGGTCATTATTCCCGCCTGGTCTGTCGGCATGTAATACGGCGTGACCGAGGCGACATACGAAACGGCGGTACCCGCAAGCATCTTGAGTTCTTCCAACGTTTGATGGGTCCCGGCCCGTGCGATAACGGCGTAGATCGTTACACGGGTTCCCGCGACTCGCTCTACCGTTTCAACCGCTTTGAGGCGTTCATCCATGGTGACGTACGCCCCTTCCGCGGTGGTGCCGGTCAGAAAAACGCCGTTAACGCCTCCTTCAACGAGATACTCGATCTGGCGTGCAAATCCGTCGTAATCAAATGATCGATTCTCATCAAACACACTGATCGGCGCTGGAATTATTCCCTCTATTGGTCGTTGCGTCGTTTTCATCACTCCTCCTTCTTCACTGGGTAAGTCTATTGTCCAACTGGTCCGCGGGGCCCGGGCGCATTTCGCCCCCGCGACTTGCAGCGCTATTTTGTTCCTTCCGGAAGAACCACTGGTTGAGCTGTTCGGTGAGGCGAAGCCGCGTCTCCACGTACCCCGAGTCGTCAAAAAGGTCGTTCAGCTCGTCCGGGTCGACGTGGATATCGTAGAGTTCACCACGCGAGCCTCTGGCGGGCGCGTCTTCTTCCGCGAGCTCACCATGATACACGGACAGTTTGTACCGGCCATCGTAGATCATCGTTGCGTGTATCGGCGGGTCCCACGGCCGTTTTTCATCGCTGATACCGGAGTTTCGATAGGCGGTGATCGTGTAATCATGGACGCGATCGATCTCCCGTTTTGCCAGCGGAACAACATCCCGGGAATCGGGCATTTCGCGATCGTATCGAGTTTCCGGTACCGCTGCCGCGGACAAGATCGTTCGCGCGATATCGTGAGGTTGGACCGGCGCGGCAACTACCGTCCCCGCGGGAACGTGTCCGGGCCACCGTATGAGAAAGGGCACCCGCGAACAGGCGTCGTAAAAGTATCCGCCTTTCACAACCAGATCGTGATCCCCTAGCATATCCCCGTGGTCGCTCAAAAAGAGCACCAGCGTGTTGTCGGATATTCCTCGCCTTCCGAGGGCGTCCAGAACCCGTCCTACCTCGATATCGATCAGCGCAACTGACGCGAAGTATCCCCGTCGCATCGAACTGATATCCGCCGACGGGATCTCCTCAAAGGCCCCCAGGTAGGAGTGTCGGCGCTCCCGCTCAATTCCCTCCGGTCGATTGCGACGTGGGTCGGATAGCGGCGGCGGCATGCCTTTGTCGTCGATCCGGTCAAGCATCTCCAGCGGATAGTCCTCATAGGGGTTGTGTGGGTCAAATACGCTCATACAGACAAAGAACGGGTTTGCCTGGTCACCACCCTGGACGGAACGGTCTATGAAGTCGATCGTGCGGTCCGCCGCCCAGTGGGTGAAATGTACCTCCTGCGGGTGGTGAAGAACGTTTCGGCCACGTTGCAGCAGATCTTCATAAAACGCCGGATCGCGTTCCTTCAGCCAACGACTATACCCGTTGAACGGAGAATCGAGATGGATAGCCGCTTCTATCGCCCATTCATACTCATCAAAACCGTCGTTCGGGTGCCGGTGGTCCGCTTCAAACAGGCGACTGCTCGTATGTAGCTTACCGAATAACGCGGTTCGGTACCCTGCGTTCTGCAGATGTTGTGGAAAGAAGACCGCGTCTTCCGGCATCAGATCGTAGAGGCGGTAGACTCCGTGATCAGGAACTTCACGACCGGTCCACTTCGACGAACGACTCGGCGTGCAAATCGGGTTGTTGACGTAGCACCGATCAAAACGCGCCCCTTCGGCGGCCAGACGGTCCAGATTTGGTGTTTGCACCCAATCGGCGCCGTAACAACCCAGAGAATCCCATCGCTGCTGGTCGGTCAGGAACAGGACGATGTTCGGTCGTTTTCGCGTGCTCATCCGATATTTCCTATCCCCATAGCAGGTTGGGCAGAAACAGAACGATTCCCGGAACGTATGTAATGAGGAGCAATACACCGATCATAACCACGACGATCGGGATCGCCTCACGTATCACCGACTTGAGCGGCGTATCCGATATTCCGCTGACTATAAACAGCAACACTCCAAATGGTGGTGTCGAGAGTCCGATCATCATATTGAGCACGACAACCACACCGAAGTGGACCAGGTCGATCCCTAACGTCTGGACAAGCGGCAGTACCATCGGAATGAAGACCACCGTGATCGTCGACGTGTCGATAAACATCCCGAGAACCAGGAACAGGATGTTGATCAACAGTAAAAGGACGTATTTGTTGGTCGTCATATCAAGCAGCACCGCAGCAAACATATCGGGAACGTTCTCAATCGCAACGACGTAGGCGGTGGTGAACGCGCTTCCGACGATGATCGAGACCGCTCCCGTGCGCCGGACGGTGTCTACCACGATTTGCCAGAGGTCTTGAACGCCAAGAGCTCGATACACCAATATCGAAATGACCAGCGCGTACAGGCCCGCAAGGGCACCCGCTTCGGTTGGCGTCACCACCCCGGTGTATATACCTGCCAGGAGAATGACCGGCGTCATGAGCGCCGGGAACGACCGGAACGTGATACGCAGGAACTGTTTGAAGGAGATGATCTCTCCCCGGGGATAGTTCCGACGACGCGCAACAAACGCGACATAGGCCATCAAGGCACCACCAAGGAGGACGCCAGGCACCATTCCGCCGAGGAAGAGCGCTCCGATTGAGGTCCCCGAGAGCATCGCGTAAAAGACCATCGGAATACTTGGCGGAAAAATCGGACCGATCGTTGCGGATCCGGCGGTTATCGCGCAGCTGAACCCGTCGTCGTAGCCATATTTCCGCATCGCTTCGATTTCCATCATCCCGAGACCGGATGCGTCCGCGACGGCGGAACCGGTCATCCCCGAGAAGATAAACGACGCCACCACGTTAACGTGTCCCATTCCGCCGCGCATGCGTCCGACCAATCCGTTGGCAAACCCGAACAGCAGGTCCGTTATCCTGCCGCTGTTCATTACGTTGGCGGTGAAAATAAAAAGCGGTACGGCGATGATGATAAACTTGACGTACAAGTTGGACATCATCGATTCCGCGACGAGTCCGATATCACGCCCGGTGATCAGCATGTAGATAATCGCGTTTGCGATCAGCCCAAATGCGATCGGGATACGGAAGACGAAGATCAGCACAAAGAAGATCGCAAAGACCAGAAGCGGGATGTTCATACGATGATATCCTTTTCGTCGAGTTGATCGTCGTTTTCGGCGTTGGTTGTGTCGTCGCCACGCAGAAACCCCCGGATATCGATAATGAGATCGTATAAAGAGTGCCCCGCAACGAGGATGAGAAACGGTACGACCGGGAAATACCCGATACTAAAGGGAATCTTGAGATTCGCGGTCGCCTTGAAATTCATGAAAAGGACCCAGCTGAGGCTGGCAGGAATCGCTATGACAAACGTAATGAGTACCGCCGCGTTGGCAAAAATCCGCGAAAAGCGCTGTCTTTTTGGAGAAAGCGAGTCGTAGACAAGGGTGAATTCAACGTGAGCGCCGAGGCGCCGCACGTAGGTCGCGGCAAAGATGGCGGTCCAGACAAAACTGAGAGTGATAAGTTCGTACGGCCACGTCAGCGGCGCGTTCAGGACGTACCGGAAGAAAACGTTGAGTACAAACAACAGAAAAAGCATGACAAACGCCGCCATCGGCAGATAGAGTTCAACGACGTCAAGAAGAAAGTGGAGCACCCGCCCGAGGGCGCTGCGGCGAAACTTGTTATTCATTTTGCACCCATTGTGTCATCAGAGCACATACATAATACGGGGACCCGGCTGCGGGTCCCCGTATACCGTTTAATACTGTTGAGTCGCCGTATCCTACCGGAGGGACGCCCCGATTTCCTGGATCTGTTCGAAAAGATCCATATCCCAGCTCGCGACCATCTCTTCGTTACCCATTACCATATCCAGTGCGTACTCTTTGAACGCTTCCTGGTCAGGTTCTATGATTTCCATCCCTTCGCCGGCGAAGAAATCGATAAGTTCTCCCTCGTTCTCAAGGTTGGTTGTGTCGCACAGTTCCCGCGCGGCTGCAATCCCCTCCATCACCCACTGTTTCTGCTGGTCGGTCAGCGATTGCCACTTATCCTCGTTGATCACCGGCATAACCGGGTTGATATAGTGGTTGGTGAGAATGATGTACTTGGTAACTTCATAGAACTTGGCATTGTAATCGGTGGGCAGCGGGTTATCCTGCCCGTCTATCGTCCCCGTCTGCAGCGCCAGATAGACCTCGGAGAACGAGAGGGGCGTCGGGTTGGCACCGAGCGCACGGCCCATGAACTGCCACGTCTCGGTTCCGGGCATTCGGAGTTTCACTCCCTCCATGTCTTCCGGAGTGCGCACAACTCGGCCGATATCGCGAAGGTTGATTTGCCGTGTCCCGAGATAGAACGCACCCAGTGAGCGAACCCCAAGCTCCGCAACGATATCTTCGTTTAGCGTATCCGCAATCTCGCCGTTGAGAGCGGTGGACATATGTTCATAGCTGTCGAATACATACGGAGCGGCGAACATCGAAATATACGGGACAAACTGCGCAAGCCAGTTGGGACCGGCGTAGGCGATATCGATATTTCCCCGACGCACCGACGGCAGCAACTGGTCCTGGACGATCAGCTCTCCGGCGGGAAAGATCTCTACCTGGATTTCTCCACCGGAGATATCTTCCACCACTTTCTCAAACTCGAACATCGCCTGCGTGTGGGCGTCGGCCGGTACGCTGACCGAGGCCCATGTGAGTGTGACCGGACCTCCGGACGCTTCACCACCCTCATCGACACCGGACGCAAAGACCAACGCCGCGGTAGCGAGGGTAACTATCAATACCATTGTGAGCTTTTTCATACAGCCCTCCTTCGGAAAGTATTTCTCACTCTAAAACCGCTTTCTACATTAGTCAAATAAAAACTTTATTGACGAGTGACGTTCTACATTATAGAATCACCGTGATGATACTATCAGTAATAAAGGCGATCGACATTCTCCAGCAGTTCTCGATAGACCGTCCCCAGATGTCCCTTGCGGATATCTCCGAGGCGACGACACACCCGAAAACCACCCTACGCACGATCCTGGCTACCCTGGAGTCGCAAGGATATGTCGTTCGCGTAAACGGTATGTATGCGCTCGGTTCCGCCGTGATCGGTTTGTCCCAGTCGGCGTGGGTTAACGTTGAGATACGCGACCGCGCCGCTCCGGGGCTTCGGGAGCTGGCCGATGCGGTCGGCGAATCGGTCTATCTGACGGTCCCCGACGGGAACCGCCTGTTATACATTTACGCGATAGAATCCTCTCACCGTTTGGAGGCTCGGTCGGCGATCGGGGACCACGCATACTACCACTCAACGGCGGTCGGCAAGGCGTTTCTCGCGTCGATCTCGAGTGAACAGCGGGATCATATACTTGGAGAAACCGGGCTGCCCCGGAGGACACCGAATACGATCGTAGAGCGAGCGGCCTTCGAACGAGAAATGGACGTGACCCGGGAGCGGGGGTACTCGATCGACCGTTCGGAAAACGAACCGGCCACCTACTGTCTTGGGGCACCACTCAGGGGCTCCGGCGGTACGATCGTCGCCAGCTGCAGTATCAGCGGCAACGAATCCGAGGTGGTCGACGAGCGTCGTGAGGAACTGGCCAAACACCTTATCGCGGCGGGTGACCTGATCTCCAAACGTCTCGGGTACGTACCATCCCGCGTGCGAGTCCAGATCGACCGGTAGCGCCGGAACTATCCAACTCCTGCATCGTCGGCGCGTGTGGTATTGTATAGGCGATGTACCGATTCCTGATTATTGACGACGAGCCGGTGGTCCGCGAGGGAATATCAAACACGATCGATTGGCACAGTCACGGATTTGAGCTCGTCGGTGTATCCCGGGATGGCCGTGAGGGGCTGGAGGCGCTTGAATCGCTTCGTCCCGACGTCGTTCTTACGGATATATGTATGCCCTTTGTCGACGGGTTGGAACTCGCATCGGCGATCGCAGAGCAGTATCCCGCAACCCGCACGATTCTTCTCACCGGGTACGACGAGTTCGAGTACGCCCAGGAGGCGATAAAACTCAAAGTACGCGATTTTCTCCTTAAACCGATCACCCCGGCGGAACTTCGGGACGTTCTCGATTCGGTCCGAGCGGAGTTGGATCTTGAGCGGGACCATCGGGAGAAGCTGGCCCGTTTATACGAGCAGGTCCGAGCGGGGTTGCCGTTATATCGCGAGCGGTTTCTCAATCGCCTCGTCCGAATCGCAATCCCGCCGGAGGATGTGCGACGGGAGATAGACTTTCTCGAACTCGACCTGCCGGGACCGGAGTATACGGTGCTGATCGTCGATGTTGACGCGCCGCAGGACGGGCAATACGCTGCCAAGTCCGATGACGCGTCCGAACGATTACTGTCACTCGCCGTTCATGAGATCGCCTCTGAGACAATTCAAAGTCTTCCGGGGGCGGTTACGTTTACGACCCCCGGGGAAGCAACGGTGTTGATCGTCTCTTCCTCCAGCGAGGCAACAGGGCTGAACCCGGCGCTGGAGGTCGCGGAGGCGATTTCAGAGCGGGTGCAACGCGAGGTGTCCCGGACCGTCACGATCGGGGTGGGTGACGTGGTGGATGACGCATCGGAGATCGTGCGGTCATTTGAGGAGGCTCGCGACGCCCTGGAACATCGGTTCGTCCTGGGAGATAACCAGATTGTAACGATCCGGCAGGCTCGAGGAGAGACCGTCCGACCGCCGGCGGACAGCTTAACCGCGCCCAGGGAGCGATTTATCCGCACGGTAAAGACGGGCCCGGAACCGCTGATTCGTGAGTCCTTGCACGCCACCTTTGACGCGCTCCGGAAGTTGGGAGAGGAGATCGACCGGTGTTATGTAGCGGCGCATCGTCTTCTGACGGATACGATTAACGCGTTGGAATCGGTCGGGGTAGAGTATTCGGAGATCCCCTCGTTTCATGGTAATCCGTTTGAGGTATTGGGGCGGATTAAAACGCTCGACGAGATGGAACGGTGGTTTCTTCACTTCGTGTTTGAGGCACGGCAGGTGTTGGATCGCAACCGGTTTGACCACTCACAACGAAAAGCGATCGAAGCGGTGGAATTTATCCACGAACACTTCAACGAACCGACGCTTTCGCTTACAACCGTATGCAGCGCTCTTGCGGTGAGCAAAAGCTATTTTAGCCCGATATTCAAATCTCACACCGGAAAAACGTTTGTTGAGTACCTGACGGAACATCGCGCAGAGCAGGCGAAAGTGCTCCTCAACGACGGCACCTTGAAGATATACGAGGTGGCGGAACGGGTAGGCTTTCGAGACGCCCACTATTTCAGCCTGACCTTCAAGAAGCAGACCGGCTGGAGTCCCACGGAGTACCAGGAGTCCGCATGTCGTCCGGCGAGATGAGGTCACCGTCCAAACGGATTCAAACCACGATAACCGCCGCCTTCGCCGTGTTGGTTTTTGCTACGGCCGTGGTCATGGCACTGCTGTCGTACACCTTTACGCGCCAGGCGGTGCAACGAACCTCACGGGACTATACCACCCAGATGATCGCCCTGATTCAGACGAACATCGACTCTTACATCACTCACATGGATAACATCACCGAGGTGGTTCAGCTGAACGATCAAGTGCAACGGTTTCTTGGCCGAAACGGTTCGATTCCACCGGATGAGCTGTCGGTGTACCGGGAGCGGATAACCGCCTTTCTTAACTCAATCTCCCGAACGAGAAACGATATTTCGCTGATTCTCCTCGTGGGAGACAACGGGGAATTGCTCGCTCACGACCCCGATCTGGTTCTCAATCCGGTGGTCGAGATCGCCGATCAACGGTGGTACCGTGCGGCGCGCAACGATCCCGGAGAGGCGGTTGTCTCCCCGTCTCACGTGCAGAACATTGTCGACGGTACGTATCGGTGGGTGATTACCTTAAGCCGCACCATCAACAACCCGATGACCGCCGAGGAATACGGGGTCATGCTCGTTGATATGAACTTCTCCGTTATCAGTCGTCTGCTGAGTCGCACAAGTCTTGGAAACCGCGGGTATCTCTTCGTCGTCGCCGACGACGGAAGTATTGTCTATCATCCCCGGCAGGAGCTCATCTATTCCAACCTTGAGCGCGAATACATAGACCGCGTCCTCACGGTGAATCGTGGTTCCTTCGTCGTTGATGACGAAAAAGGAAAGCGGATATACACGGTGAGTACTTCCGAGCGTACCGGGTGGCGAACGGTGGGGGTGAACTATCTGTCTGAGCTGGTGCGCAACCGAGCCACGATCCAGCGGTACTACTTCTACTGGACGATGATCTGTATTGTGCTCGCCATTTTCATCTCGGTGGTGATTTCTCATCACCTTTCACAACCGATTCTCCGCCTCCGCTCGTCGATGCAGGCGGTGGAGCGTGGCGATTTCGATATTTCGGTCGACGTTACCAGCAACAATGAGATTGGCGAGCTGGCCCGGGACTTCAATATCATGATCGCCCGAATAAAGGAGTTGGTCCAACGCAACGCCGAGGAGCAGGAGGCAAAGCGGAAGAGTGAGCTTACCGTGTTGCAGAACCAGATTACGCCCCACTTCCTGTACAACACCCTTGATTCGGTGATTTGGATGGCCGAGTCAAAGCAGTACACCGATGTTGTGAAAATGGTCTCCTCGTTGGCCCGTCTGTTGCGCCTGTCGATAAGTCGCGGTGCGGAATTTGTCAGTATTCGGGACGAAATCGAGCACATTGAGAGTTATCTTACGATACAGAAATTGCGGTATCGGGACAAACTCGACTTCTCGATCGCCGTCCACGAGGTGATCATGCCGCTCCGGGTACCGAAGGTGATCCTGCAACCGCTTGTCGAAAACGCGATCTATCACGGAATCAAGAACAAAGAACAGGGTGGAACCGTTGTTATCGAGGGCGATATTGTTGACGACTACGTTCTCCTCTCCGTCCGCGATGACGGTGTCGGAATGTCCCCGGAACACCGCGAGACGGTACTGTCGGGTGGATCGCCGTCACGGACTTCTCACTCTCACCGCACCGGCTACGGAAGTGCGCGGGTCGGCGTGCTCAACGTCCACGAGCGGATCCGATTGTACTTCGGGACTGAGTACGGTTTGTCGTTTCGGGAAAACGACGGTGGCGGGACGGTTGTCGACGTGCATCTTCCCATCGTTCACGAGAAGGACGTACGGCGAGAAGGAGAACGTGAGTGACGCGGAAACAGATCGTTACTGCTGGTGGAGTTGTGCTGGTCGTCGCCATCCTGACCGTTTTCGGGCCGCGCATCCGCACCTTTTTGGAACCTCATGGTGACGAAAAGGTCATCGTTGTGATGAAAACGATTGGTCCGCATATGGAGTTCTGGCAGATCGTCCGCGCGGGAATCCAGGAGGCGGCGACGGAATACAATATCGAACCGACGATTGTTGGACCTCGGTGGGAACGGGATATCGATCGCCAGATTGAGATTTTTTCCAAAGTGATCGACCAGTCTCCCGACGCGATTCTGCTCGCGGCGTCCGATTACAACCGTCTTGCCCCTCTTGCGGAACGCGCCGCGGAGGCGGGGATTATGATCGTGACTCTCGACTCGGCGCTCAACAGCGATGTGCCGGTCAGTTTTGTTGCGACCGACAATGTCGAGGCGGGGAAGAAGGCTGGCCGCGAAATAGTCCGGCTTGTGCCGCCGGACCGGCCGGTGGCGATCGTCTCGCATATTCGCGGGGTTGCCACGGCGATCGACCGGGAACGCGGTGTCCAGGATGCGCTTGCCGCATCGGGGCGCCCGGAGGAGTTGATACTCGGCACCTTCTACTCGGAAAACGATCCCGACCGCGCCTACGAGTACGTTCGGGCGTTAACGGCGGCGTATCCGGAACTTGGTGGTATCGTCGCGCTCAACGAAAACTCTACCGTGGGGGTCGGACGGGCGCTCCGCGACCTCGGCCTCGCCGATCGGATCCATCTCGTGGGTTTCGACAACTCGCGGGAGGAGATCGAATTTCTCGAGAAGGGAATCGTCACGGCGCTGGTCGTTCAGAAACCGTTCAACATGGGGTATGTCGGAATCAAGACGGTCGTGGAGGCGCTTCGCGGCCAAAAAGTCGACGCGGTGATCTACACCGAATCGGTTCTGGTGCGAAAAGAGGAAATATTTACGGAAGAAAACCAGAAACTGCTTTTCCCGTTGGTCGATTCGCAACCGTAGACGCTGCCGAGCGTATGATAGTGACTATTCTCTGGACGATTTTAGATTTACGGCTACCAAAACCCGTGGGAACATAGTAGCGGCAAGAAAAGGAGGGTGCATGCCTGATGATCCAGTCATCGCCATGCGGCAGATCGAAAAGCGGTTTCCCGGTGTCCACGCCCTGAAAAACGTCGATTTCGAACTCCGCCCGGGGGAGATTCACGCCCTGGTCGGCGAAAACGGCGCCGGGAAGTCTACGATGATGAAAATTCTCACCGGTATCCACGAGAAAGATTCCGGCGAGATCACATACCGCGGCAAGCTGTTTAACCCTCGCGACCCGAAGCACGCCCTGGAGACGGGTATCGGTATTATCCATCAGGAGCTCAACATGATGGATCACCTGACCGTGGCGGAGAACATTTTCATCGGCCGGGAATCGCTCCAACGGAACCGCCTGTTCCTTGACGAGCGGAGACAGAATCGCCGTACCGCCGAGCTCCTTCAGCGACTCAACATGGACATCGATGCGACGGAAACGCTTGGTCGGCTCACCGTCGGGAAGCAGCAGATGGT
>JAQIBO010000082.1 GCA_027859055.1 Spirochaeta sp. | reverse complement strand
TCTGGTGGCGTTTTCGGAGTACTTTCTCGTCTTCCTGATCGGGGGCGGCGCGGTTCCCTCGTTTACCGGCTATCTCTTTCCGTTTCTCTCCTCCGGTGATCGAACGATCTCCGCGGCGCTGACGCTCCTCTTTCTGATCGTGCCGATGGTTCTGTTTGTGCTGATCGATGGAGGGATTCGCGCGTACTTCCGCCGTCGCGGCATGTAGACACCAGGAGTTCTCAATCTGGAAACCGCAGCGGCTTCCAGATTGAGAACTCCACCTAAAACTTCCTCGGTTGGCCCTATTCCTCTATCGATTAGGAGCGTTCTCAAAGTGAAGGGGGTTGCAACCCCCTTCACTTTGAGAACACCTGTGTAGACACCCCCCTTGTGGACATCGGTGCCGCGGTGGAAGTATTGTCCACACGGAGGCAACGATGAATCGAACCACCCGAACGGTGCTGATCGTATTGGCGATCCTCGTTCTTATCGTCGTCGTGATCTACGGCGGCTTTCGTAATACCTATAACTCGATGGTCAATCTCGACGAGACGGTTAACGCCGCGTGGGCACAGGTGGAAAACCAGTACCAGCGGCGCTACGACCTCATCCCCAATCTGGTGGAAACGGTGCGCGGCTTTGCCGACCAGGAACGGGAGACGCTTACCGCGGTCACCGAAGCGCGCAGCCGCGCCGGTGGGGTGATGCAAATGGACGAATCTCTCCTGGAGGACCCCGAAGCGTTTGAACGCTTTCAGGAGGCACAGTCCGGCCTGGGATCGGCGTTGCAGCGGTTGCTTGTGGTAACCGAGAACTACCCCGAACTGCGGTCCAATCAGAACTTTCTCACCCTGCAGGATCAACTGGAGGGAACGGAAAACCGCATTGCCGTGGAGCGGCGGCGGTTCAACGAGGCGGCGCGGGCGTACAACACATATATCCGCCAGTTTCCCCGGGTGATTATCGCCAATATGACCGGCTTTGAGGCAAAAGAGTACTTTGCCGCTACCGCCGGGGCCGAAGAGGCGCCACAGGTGGAGTTTTAATGGGACGTAAGATGTTGACCGACGAGGAACGCGCCGCGGTCGCCGCCGCGGTTGCCGAGGCGGAACAGGAGACCGGCGGCGAGATCGCCACGGCGATTATTCCCGAAAGTGATGACTACGGGTTTCGCGAGCTTCTTGCGGCGGTGGTCGTCGGTATCGTCACCTACGGCGTGCTGACGCTTTTTGCACCCGTGGTCGAGACGACGATGGCGCGTGTCTTCTGGACCTACAGCTCGTGGATGCTTCCTACAGCGATCGGCGGCATCGCGATGCTGGTCGGCGGGCTCACCTACTTCCTCGCCCAGATCCCGGCGATAGACCGCCTCATCGTGCCCAAAACGGTGATGGTAGAGGCGGTTGGCCGCCGGGCGCGGCGCCATTTCATGGAGTCGGGAGCCTACGACACACGCGACCGCACCGGGGTGCTTGTCTTTGTGTCGTTGCTTGAGCGCCGTGTTGAATTGATCGCCGATCGGGGTATCACGGAGCGGGTGGAGCAGGAGCGCTGGGACGCGATCGTGGCGGATCTTACCGAGGGAATCGCCACGGGGAACGCCGGGGTTGCCCTGGCGGAGGCGGTGCGTTCTGTGGGGAAGATCCTCGGGGACACGGTGGAACGCCGCCACAACGACACAAACGAACTGCCCGATGGGCCGACTGAACTGGAACGGGGGTCGTGATGCACCACATGAAGAAAACACTCTGGCTTGTCGTGATCGTTGCGATCATCCTGACCGTAATCGTCTTTCCCGCGATGGCGCTGGAGGTGCCGCCGCTTCAGGGGCGCGTCAACGACCGCGCCGGCATGATCGGGTCCGTTGCGGAGCGGGAGATCGAGTCGTACTTTCAGGCGGTCGAGGAGACCTCAGGGGCGCAGATCGCCATTTTGACGGTGCCATCCCTTGAGGATGAAGTACTGGAAGAATACGCGATCCGGGTGGTGGATCAGTGGCAGCTTGGCCAGGCCGGTGAAGACAACGGCGTCCTGCTCCTCGTCTCCCAGGCGGAAAAGAAGATCCGCATCGAGGTGGGGTACGGCCTTGAGGGGGAACTGACCGATGCCAAGAGCGGCTATATCATCCGTGAGGCGATTCAGCCC
>JAQIBO010000529.1 GCA_027859055.1 Spirochaeta sp. | reverse complement strand
CAATCTTGCCGATTCGCTCGTCGTGAATCTCCTGAGCCGCACGGATTGATCCATGTACAGCCGCTGACGCCGATGTCTTGGGAAAAACACCGCGGAAAAAATCCAACCCCGCCTCGGTAAGGAACTGCGTGGGCCACCACGGCGGAGAAGCTGACTCTCCAAGATAGGCGACGATGATACGGAGAGCGGTTAACGAGCCCGATGTATTACTCATATCGTTTCACCGTACCCTTCCATAGCGTGTTGATACAACTTGTCTCTGTAGTCCTGATAGACCGGTGCGAATTCCTCGTCGCTGTATTGGGACGGAAACCCTACGACCTCGACACGTGTTCCCTCAGGATAGAACGACAATCCATAGGCGATGAAGAAGCGATGCTTCTGTTTTACCTGGGAATCAAGTTCGAAGCCATTGGGGTGCGGAACCTCTCGAAACTCTATACGAGGCACCCCGGCCCGCCCAAGTTGATGCTTTGGATGAGTGTGTTTGATCTCTTGGGGGTACCACCGTATCTGCGCACCACCGCCGATCATGAAAGCGTATATCATCGCCTGTTTCTCGTACCGGTGATACATGCTTTTGGCGGGGGCAGACGCCAGGACCGTCGCGGTTTGTTTATGCACCTTTTCGGCGATATTCACCAGCTGTTTGTCGTCGATTCGAATCGCCCGTTCTTGCGGGTCGTAGGTTCTGGCCGGATCGACCATCGATAAGACATCGCGGAGAGATCGCGTCAGCTCTTCTGCGCCCGTCGCTTTTACGCTACCGGAGAGGAACTCTATAAGCAACTGCCCCTCTCTCTTATTCACCGCAAACATCGAAGCGTCAACGGTACCGCCGCCGATATCGAACGCCGCATAGTAGCCCGGGGCTATCTCATTGGAAGCGGTAAACGATACAAGTCCCGCTTGTATCTCAGGAATTGCGTGCACCTCGGCGTCGGATAATCCGACCGCCTCGCATGCGCGGGACGCGATCGAGGCGAACAACGCTTCCTTGGGCGTCTTGCGGACTTCGACGGGGACACCGATCGTTACGCTCCACAGAACTTCGTCCTGCGTTTTGCCGGTGGTTTCGAGGATATGTGTGACGGAATCGCGAAGGACGCCCTCAATGAACCGTACAGCAAAAAGGATCATTTCCCGCTGCACTGCATCATCTACCGAATCGTCGTGATATAGCGCCATTTTCAAAGAAACGTCGGCCGGGTCGGACCAACGAGGCGTCTCTCTCAGGAATTTCAGATCACCCGTTTCTCCATTTGTCAGTGGTACCAAACGGACCCGGTCGCCATCGGTGCGAAACGCGACCTTGGTAGTGGTTGTTCCAAAGTCTATACCGACAAATAATGGTGTATTTCGGCGGGCTTCTTGATTGGCTTTTCGTCGAACAACGACCTTTCGCCGACGTCGGGGTTGTTCAGCGTCTGTTTTCGCCTGCTGAGCGCGTACTTTTGCTGCGATTCGTTCCAGATCGCTCTTCCAGAAGCTCATTCTGTTACCCTCACCACACCGACACAAACCAGTTCGCTATCTATATTGGACGAGCGAGCCGCCGCTATCCGATCGCGCTGTTCTCGAGCTTCTCTTTCGTCTTTTTCGAGTTGGACTTTCCGCGCATTTACCAGACCGATGAAGTTCTTTCGTCCTCGGGTTACCTCGCGCTGGTAATTCTCTATCAATTCCTGTTGCCGTTGGCGTTTTCGTTGAAACGTCTGTTCTACGCTCCTCAATTGCTGATCACATATTGCCTCGTTTCCGATGCGAAAATCTTTTTCGAAGTGGTAGAACCGCACCTCCAGATCGTCGAGGACGCGTTGCATTACCTCGTCGATAGATTCTTCTATTCCGCTGGCGTCGTACCACGGTTGTCCCCGTTCGGCGACCGTATTTACGAGCGCCTCGACGCTTTCCGGCGAGATCTCTTCGTCCGACCGATTGCGTCCCGAGTGCGCCAGTGTACGTTCTTTCCGGAACCCTATCGCTTGCCAACGTTCCACACCGACGAGATACACTCCGGGCTGTACTCCCGGAATCGAGGCGATTTCCGCAGCGAAACAACGATGAAAGCTCTTGGGGTCCTCAGAAAGCGTTTCGATCGCCCATTGAACTAACGGATGCGTCACGTTCACGAACTCGTCTTCCGCGCGTTTAGAAACACTATCCGTCTTTATCGAAAAGCGGATAGAAACGGGCCGGGATGCACGATGAAGCCTTGTGGCTTGTTGAGGACGTCTGCGCGCGATCCAATCACCTAAATCTCTTTGCGCCTCCGAGGAGAGAAGAAGATCGCCCCGGTCTTCTTCGTCAAAACCGAAAGAGCTACCGACGTAGCGCCCGCTGAGAAATGCGGTAACGAAAGACGACAGATCGTCCGGTCGAATCCATCGTCCGTTCTCCCGTGCATATTGCGCCGCGTTGGTTAGATAGTCGGTAAAACCCATCAGCTGAAACGCGTTCTTTTCCAGGTTCTCGATCTCTTGTCGCTTGACCTCCAGAGCCCGAAGCTGTTGCTCGATACGTTCTTCCCGCTCGAGATCGGTAAGCGACGCATCGAGATAATCCGAAATGAGGCTATCAACCACCGATCCCATTATCGGCTCGAGGTCACCGATGCTGTTTTCGAACACCCCGATTCGTTCATACAAACGCATCACGATCCGATCGTCTACCGAGCCTTCACGTGCCATGTTCAGGATTACGATCCTATCGGCTTTTTGGCCGATCCGATCGATCCGACCGATCCGCTGCTCGACACGCATCGGGTTCCATGGAAGGTCATAGTTGATTACGACTCGTGCAAACTGGAGGTCGATGCCTTCGCTGCCAACCTCCGACGAGAGGAGGACACTTGGGCCTTCGGGCTCGCGAAACGTATCGATCACGTCGAAACGATCGTCTCCGGTCCCTCCTTTCAGTTGGATCGAACGGATACCGTCGTGCTCCAGGCGGCGATGAAGATATGAAAGAGTGAGACGAAAGAACGCGAATATCACGATCTTTTCTGCAGGGTCTTCGCTCAGGAGACTGTCGATGGCCAATCGGAGCTCGCGATACTTGCTGTCTGTCTCTTCTAATTCTTGTATCTCTTCCCTGTTCCAGAGTTCACCGAACTCATCGCCGACTCGGTAGTCATCCTCAGTCTCAGATCCGTTATCGTCGAAAAACCCGAGGTCATCCCAAAGTATTTCCTCCATCGATTCGTTACCGCGCCAACTCTCGAGGGCGGCAACCATCGACGAAGACATCTGTCGCTGACGAATGAGGAGGGTAAACTGTTCGGTCTGTTTGTCGGTCTGTACGGCTCGGGCGCGTATTGCTTTCGTTACCTTCTGATAGATTTCCTCCTCGACGGGATCGAACGGAACATATAGCGTTTGGGCAGACCGGATAGAACGCTCCGCGTATACATCACGTTTTCTGGTTCGGGAAATGAAGCTCGAGAAGAGGTTCTTTCGTTCGAGACGACGTGCCCAGAACATCGCCTGTTCGATATTTAACGAGCGATAATCATTCAGATAGTTCTCGAGATGCGCGATTTCCCCATCATCCCGAAAACTCACACCGTTGCGGATCTCTTTCAATAACGACAGCAGAATTTCGGGCTGCGGGACTCCGGCACGCAGAAATGATGTCGCTTTGACGATAGCCCGGTTGTCCTCTATCAGTTGTGCAAAGGAGTCGTAGTCGTAAAACACCTCAGGCGCCATCAAGTTAAGAAGATAGAAGAGGTTTTTGTCTCCTGTTTGTATTGGTGTGGCGCTGAGAAATACGAGATTCGCCGAACGATCGCGAATCCGCTGTACCGTCTGGTGGCTGGCAGTATTTGGATTCCGTAGATAGTGCGCCTCATCGACGATTACGAGATCAAATACGCGATCCCGATAGCTTTGAAACGCCTCTTCCAGAAACCGTGCGAATCGCTTCCTCGAATCGACGGGATCGTCGTGGACCGATTCATCCCGAACGCGGATACCTTCGAGGCTGGTCACGAGAGCAAACCCATCGTCGGTACGGTTCTTCTCAGCGGTTTCAATCTCGTCGTGAAGCTCGCTTGCTTTTACGATCCGGCTCCGGATGCCAAAGCGTACGCGAAGATCTCCCTGCCACTTCCGGGTGAGCATCGATGGACAGACGATAAGCAAACGACGTGCATCACTTCTCGACTGGAGTTCTCGCCAGATGTAGATCGACTCGATCGTCTTTCCGAGTCCGACCTCGTCGGCGATAAGGAGTCGTCCCTCGATTGATTCAATGAATGAAAGCACCGGTTTGAACTGGTGAGGCATAAACTCAGTGTTGTTACCTTCCATCGAGTAAAACACCGTTGTGAGATCGCTACTGAGCTTTGTCCAGGTCAATAGCTGGTTGAGATCGCGAGGACGCGCAAATGACCGTTCCGCAAATAGCTCTTCCGGCTCTAACTGATCGGCCACGACCTCGAGCGAGAGATACGGTACAAAAGAGCGATTGTTCGGCCCGAAATCGACGTGAACGTAGAGATGCGGAACCCCCCCCCTCGTCCGGCCGGTCGTATATCCCTGGCGAGCGGCGTTGTCTATGTCCCGGACAAGGGTTCCGCGCACATAGGGATCCCAAGGAAGGTCGTGTTCACTACGATCAGCACCGTTCACGAGAGAAAAGTTACCATACAATTTCTTTTACCTCCAGTCATCAACTGACCACTACACCAAACAACCTCCACCACGCATCAAAGTCGTCGTTGCCGCCTTCTTCAGCGTTCTCGTCGCCCATCGCAGTAACCAGCCCCGCGAGGCCGGGCGCCTGCCTGATCGCGCCGTGCCATGCGGCCGGGAGTTGCTCGTGGAGCGCTCGCTGGTATTCGATCGCCCCAATCCGCTTCCACCACTCGGTGAACGCCTGCGGCTCAGTAAAGTCAGTGAGGTCCTGTATCGTTGCAACGCCTGCAAGCCCCCCTGTATCGTCGGTCATGACGGTAAATACCGGTGCGCGGGGCGCCTGGGGCATCCGGTATGGGTCGTTCGTTTTTTCCGCCAGATCCGCCATATCGGGCTGGCGGTTTTTGCGGTCTCCGCGGTTCGTTCGATCGCGATCGCGATCGTCGGCGTCGGCGTCGGCAGTATCGGTGCCGTACCCGTTCCGTCGGGAATCGCGAAAACCCTCCCTCCACCGGTCCATCTCGCACGTCGCCTGCTCCCAGAAATCGGTACCGCAGACGTCGATCTTCCGGACCTCTTCCGCGAGCTCCTCGGTCGAGTTCTGAAAGAGCCAGCTAAGTCCGAGGCGTATCTCGGGCGCCCACTGCCACCCTACGTCGGTGATGACAACGCCGGACGGCACCGTCTGGAGGACCGGATCGGCCCACTCGCGACTGGCGATACTGGCACCGTTGCCGCCGATGAAGGTCGCCAGGATGACCGCAATATGCTCGCGCCACGATTCCGACTGTAAGTACACCTCGGTGATCACTTGGATGTAAGGCGCGGAAAAGGGGTGTAGCCGGCGCCTGACCAGGACCGGACGTCCGGCATCCCAGTCGCCGTGGAAGCACACCAGACTGAGCGTCTCCACCGTTGGTCCAAAAGGGTTAAAGATTGCCGTAGCAGCCACACCGATGTGCTCCATTCTTCTGAGCGCGCGGTGCGCTAATAGCACCGGTCCCTGCATCCGGTAGCGGGAAGGAGCATCAAGGACCTGCGCGAGGTCCTCCGCGGTGGCGACTATCGTTGCGCCGTTGTTTGTGTGTGCATCCATATCGCTCTCCTGCCTTACTGCGAAGCAGCGCTGAGCACCAGGATCGTCCAGAGCGTGGACATAATGACGCCGGGAATCGCGGCTGCGCGCCGGTTCTTCCGTTGCGCTTCATCACGGTAGCCGTTGCGATAGCTCACGGCGTCCACGTCTTCCGGCATATACCGCGGGGACGCCGAACTGCCGTTGGCGATGAGGACGGTGACGCCGGTACCGAGCCACGATAAGATCCCGCCCGCAAAGAAGCCGCCGAATCCCCACCCCACTGCGGAGTGCTGGTCTTCCGCCGCCATGACTCCCTGGTTGTACGAGTCGGCGTTGTTGCGTGTTCCGTCGGCAAGGGGTACAAGGGTCCCCGGGACGATGGAGGACGCGGTTACCGTGGCGGCGTAGTCGCCGGTGGTAAGCTGGGTCTGGGCGATCAGCGCCCCCGGTCCGATCAGCGTCCCAATCAGTACGATCGCGATCAATTGTTTCATCGGTAGCCTCCTAAAGCTTTGATACCACCAAGGTTGCAAGCGCCGTGCCAGGAGGCTTTGGGGGGTGTTTTGATGGTGTTATAGCGGTGTTTTGGCAGTATTCAGGGGTGTGGTGCGGTGTTTCCGGAACGCGCGTTACGCCGGCACCGCAACTGGAGTTACCAGGATGGGCTACAAGCGGAGTCCCACCCGCACGCCGACAGTTGTTGAGGGGGTGAGATAGTGTTCCCCGCCCGGCAGTCTTTCCCATGAATTAAAGAACCTGCCGATAATAGATGAAGCGGAGGGAGGAAGCTACCTATAGGATTTGAAAGTGTTTTGACGTAGCTCAAACACAACCGGTCATTCAACTCTCAGAACTGATCGAGTTTGCACTCTTGGGTTTACTCGGTTTAGGTGGAGTCTCAACAGGAGCGCTCGCCGTCGTATTGGTGGATTGTACTTGCGAATCAACCGGAACAGGTTCACCGGCAAGCCTTGCGTCAATTCTTCGAAGCAGTCCAATAATCTCGTTCACCTTCCAGTACCATGTGAAAAACTGGCGAAGTGCGAGAAAGAGGAAACCAACTACAAAAATGGTTATTATTAAGACAGTTATTGCATTTCCGTAAAACATATTAACTCCTTGAGTGGAATCTACCACAAAAAATAGATAATGATCAAATAACATTCACACAATTTTTGAAAATAAATAACTCCAATTAATTACACCATAGTCGTCCGCTACCAACAACCAAGTTCTCAGCGACAACGTCAAATCAAAGTCAGTCTCCGCTCAACGCTTCTCTCTGTCACTTCTCTACCCCGGAAACTGCAGGATATTTGGCGGATCTTCCGCGGCGGCTGCTTCTTCTCTACGCGCGGCAAGCGACTCGCTAATAAGCTGTGGTGTGACCGCCGCCAGTTCTTCGTCCTCCATCCTGGACAGGTATTCCACAACCACGCCAATCTGGATGTCCCGGTCGGGTGTTGCCGGCTGCGCCTTGTAGTGGATGTCCTCGGCCAGGATATGTCCACATTCAGCGTAGATCCGTATGTCCGGTTGGTACAGCGATGTATCGTTTTTGGTTCGCCAGAGCGCGGCGGCGGTCATGTACAGGCGTATCGTGTCCATACTTGCAAGTACCGTATCGATCCGTTCCCGCGCCTTCTGTCGACTCATGCCGCCGACGGTGTCAGGTTGCATGGTGTCCTCCTGAACGCGAGTATACACCCTGCGAGCGGACAGAGAGTGTCCGGGGTCCTACCGCGGTTTCGACCATCCTACTTGTGCGCGTCTGGTCCAACCGGGTCCGGATCAACATCGTATGGCAGTGCCCAGCGGTACTTGAAGTGTCTTGGATTTTGGTGCGCATGCGTTCCCTGGATTCAAAGGCGCTCTCCCCCTCTCCGGTCTCTCAGTCAACCTCTACCTGAACAACCTCGGCACTTCGGGCAGGTGCCACTCCGTTGACCCGGTTCCGCGTCGTAGACCCAATTCCCGTGAGGCCAATACTGTTCATCCGCTCCCGGTGCGAAGCCCGGTTGATCCAGCTCAGTTGCCGGCGTTGTTCGTTTCCGCTCGCCACGATGAAAACTGCGTCGTAACCAAACTACTCGGTATCGAGTCGGGTATTCGTGAAATCGAACTTCGTTCCGGGATGCTCCCGTGTACCATCGGGCGGACGACCTCGGATTGCACCGCCTTCGTGACACCGCCGTCAATCAAGAACGTCCCGTCGTCCTTGCTACCCGGGCAACACCGGAACAACGGAACGAGTTGGTGATGAACGTCGCCCGGTCGGAGTTTTCAAAGGACGAGGTGACTACGCGGTTGGGAGAATTATGCTCACCACCACGACACTCTATATCACACCCCTCCGCGTAGAGTGGGTACCATGACACCACAACGACGACAACGTGAGGTTTTTGCCCTTATTTCGTAACAGAGTTCGTCTCAATATACCCTTATTTCTTTACAACTTACGTATTGAATGCTACCATAAAGCGTGTTTGTACGTTCAATTCAACGCGAGCTCGAGTTGTGGCTCAGGGGAGCGCATCGTAAACCGTTAATCCTGCGCGGTGCGCGGCAGGTGGGCAAGACGACTGCTGTGCAGATCTTTAGCCGGCAGTTTCGGCAGTTTCTGTCGTTCAATCTTGAACGGAAGGAAGACCGGGACCTCTTCGACCGGGACCAGTCATTTGACACCCTTGTGAAGGCGCTCTTTTTTTCCCGGAACTGTAGTGTCGCAGAGCGGTCGACGCTCATCTTTATCGATGAGATTCAGAACTCTGAGCAAGCAGTTTCTGCTCTTCGGTATTTCTACGAAGAAGCACCGGAGATTGCGGTGATTGCTGCGGGCTCGCTCCTTGAGGTGATGATTGATACGTACAGGAGCTCCTTTCCCGTAGGGAGGGTTGAGTTTGCATACATGCACCCCCTCACGTTTCGGGAGTTCCTCACGGCCAAAGGCGAGTCGGCGGCTTTGGAAGCCTTTGATACTGTCCCTCTTCCGGACTATGCGAATACAGCTTTGCGAAACCTCTTCCACACATATGTATTGCTTGGGGGGATGCCGGAGGTTATTCAGCGCCATGTAGAGCGAGATGATTTGAGTGAACTATCGGCTATCTACGAGAGTCTGATGGCATCGTATATCGATGATGCCGGGAAATACGCCCACGGACGCTCGGCGTTTCAGGTTTTGCGGCATACCATAGAAACAGCTCCGCTTGAATCTGGAACTCGTATTCAGTTTCAAGGTTTTGGAAACTCCGCCTATCGGTCACGGGAGGTGGGTGAAGCGCTCCGGACGATTGAACGGGCCATGCTTCTTCACCTCCTGTATCCCGTCACAGGACACGAGTTGCCTCTCCTGCCGAATAGAAAACGGTCTCCCCGATTGCTTTTCCTTGATGTCGGGCTCATGAACTACCGTGCGCGTCTTCAGGCGTCGCTTCTGGAGGTGGCTGACCTGAACGATCTGTATCGGGGGCGGATTACCGAGCAGATAGTTGGCCAGGAGCTTCTGGCCCGTTCTTCCCGACGCCAGGAGCCGCCGGTATTCTGGGTCCGGGAGAAGAATCAGTCTCAGGCAGAGGTTGATTTTGTTCTTCCGTACAACGGACAGGTTGTTCCTGTCGAAGTCAAGTCCGGCTCGTCCGGCAGACTTCGTTCGCTCCACCAGTATGTTGCACAAAGCGGATGCACCACGGCCCTGCGACTCTACGCGGGTCCTCTGCGGGTTGATTCGCTTGAAACACCCGCCGGACATCCCTTCCGTCTCCTGAGTCTTCCCTATTTTCTTGCCGCACAGATTGAACAGTATCTGGCGTGGATGGAGAATGGCTGAATAGCCTGAATCGCTATGGTTGTTGACAACGCTCTCGCCCCAAGCGTTTCTCGTCGCCTTTGCGAAGCAGGATACGTACACTCCCGGTAACGGGGAATTAGCACACCCGCGACACTCTATGTCACACCCCTCCGGTTAGAGTGAGTACCATGACACCACAACGACGACAACGTGAGGTTTTTGCACGGAAGCATCGGGGGCTCTCAACCGGCCTGGAAACGGTTGACGCGCAGTGGCGGGCGTACCACCGCTACATCTTTCAGATCTGCGCCACGTACCTGTCCCCCTCGGACGACCTGGTCCAGTTTGCAATCACCGCTCCGCGTGCGCCACGTCTGCTTCCGCGTAGCCCGGCACAACGACGCGCTCCACACCGTTGTCGTTGACCTAATCGCCACCGATGAAGACTCTCCCGTCACGTGTCCCCCGTTTCCCGCGATCGCTTCTGACGTGAGCCGGATCTTCTCGCTTACGCCGCAGCACGTGCAGATCCTCATGGCGCTGTACGCGCTGGAAGATATTGAGGCGATGTCCAATATGATGCGCCAGGCAACCCACCGCACGCAGATGAACCTCCTCGCCGACGCCGCAGAAATTGATCTCACCACGTTTGTCCAGGAGACCGCTCCCGGAGCACACCTGGAGCGGCTCGGGCTGATCGGCTATCGTGGTGGTCGGGACGAGATCGCCGATATCAACGTGAGCCGGCCGCTGCTGTTCGCCCTGCGTTCCAACACGCTCGATGACCTCAAAGCGGGCCTCTTTGACGCAACTCCCGCACCGCAGTTCACCCTGTCTGAGTTCTCTCTTTCCCTCGACGAAATGAGAACGTGCGCCGCCGCCGCCCGCATTATCACCGCCGAGCTTGACGTCCAGGAGCTGCCGCCCGCCGACGTCCGTGACCGTATCACCGGCTACATCGACCAGATCTCCACGGGAGCCCTCGCCCACGACGTCCGCCGCCTGCCAACGGTTGCCACGTCATTTGACCCGCGCTTCTGTTCCACCTCGGAATCCCTGGACCGGGTCGAACGCCAGGCGGTACACCGTGCGCACACCGGGTCAGGCTTGCGCCTCCTCTTCGGCGGGCCTCCCGGGGGCGGGAAAACGCAGTACGCCCTCTGGCTGGCAAAACGGCTGGGCCGGGATGTCATGCTGAAGCGCCCCTCGGACCTCCTGTCCAAGTACGTGGGAGAGTCGGAGCAGCAGATCGCCGCCGCTTTCACAAGCACGTCACCTTTGGACCCGTCAGCGACGAGGTCCTCCCGGGAGCGCTGGCCCACATCTTCCCGGACGTTGCGTTCTCCGATACCGACCTCGCGGCTCTGCGGCAGGCCCCGCCCCTCATGATGAGTGACCTGGCTACCGCCGCGGAGATGATGGAGATTGATGGGCTGGATGCTACGGGCAAGCCCGAAGAAACCACGCCGGCGGCAGACGTCGTGGAGGAGATTATCGCCAACGCCCGCAGCCGGGACCGGACGCGAGGGATCGGGTTTTAGAACAGGGAAGAAGGAAAAGCGAATCTCGATTCCGAGGACCGGCGCCTGGGGTGGGTACGACCCACGGCGTGGTCCCCGGCAGCTAAATCGTCTTCAGAAGCTCGATAAAATTGCTAATTGCCGTTTTCCAGGAGCCCACAATACCCGGCAGCCGCTTCTGAAGGAGGAGCAGTTTCTCCGAGTCCAGGTTTTTCCGGTACATGTTTCGGAAAACGTGGCGAAAGGCACGAAGCTCGTCGATCTGTTCCGCCGTTCCTGCGTCGAGTACCCGTGGCCGTATTCCCTCGATGGAAAGGGTCATGCGGTGAAGAAGCTCCTTGTGCCACCCTTCACTGCCAATGTCATTTTCAAAGTGCTTCGCGATACGAAAAAAGGAGTTCTCCATCAGGTTGTACAGATTATGGAGGGTGTATCCCAGGGCTGCGTAGTCCAACTCTTCAGTCGCTCCGGCACCGATACGGTCCATGCTTTTGGCGTTGCTTTCCAGGAGCTCCGGAAGCGCTTCGAGATCACCTTCCAGCTCCGCAATCAGCAGAGCCCGATCAGTCACGTCGTTCATACAGAACCCTGCCTCTTGTTTCCACCCGCTCGCGGATATGGGGATAGAGATCGTTCACATCAACAACATCGATCGCTTCAGACAGGCCCAGGAGCCATCCGCTGACCTTGAGAAAATCCGTGCTTTCTATGGCAAGATCGATATCCCTGACGACCCCGTCCGTCTGTTCCGCGAGGGATCCGAAAAGGATAATCCGGGAGACCTGCGGATCCCGTTCCAGGATGCCGTCGACGAGTCGGGGAAGCAGCGCTTCGTAGCGCTCCCGTTGCTCCCGGGCGGCTGCGCGTTTTTGTGTCGCCCGGTTGCGGTAGAACTGTCGCAGCGTCTCCTTCGAATCCATACGCACCATGATGATATCTGGATGACCCGTGGTCAAGGTAGAAATAGCCCCTGGCACGACGAACTCCGTTCCGTCTTTGAACGCCTCACCACCCTCCTGCCCAAAACGGTGACGGTAAGCTCCGAGGATCTCGTGGCTCACGTCTCGGTGATCTCCGACCCGGTCACCCGCATTGACGAGAAG
>JAQIBO010000522.1 GCA_027859055.1 Spirochaeta sp. | reverse complement strand
CCGGTACAGATCTATCGCCTGGCGGCTGAAACGGACGGAGTCGTCATCTACGCGCTCGGCGATCTCGGAAAGGGACACGGCGCGGAAAAACCCCGCAACTGCCGGTTCGCCGAGAAGTTCCCCGTCCAGAAGCGGCGGAGCGTGGGCGTTACCGCTCCCGATTTTGACAAAGAAATAGCGCATCAGTGTATTGTACTTCGCTTGCACGGATAACTCCAGTATACCCTCCCGGAACGAACGGTCAGCTGTCTTTCATCACCATCGTCGTCAGGTGGTGACGGGTGAGCTGTCCCATGTTGTCAAACATGCGAAAGTCGTCGTCCTTGTGAAACCGGGTAAGTCCCTCGCCGAGCTCGCGGGCCCGGTCCGGCGAGGACACCGTGTCCTGCTCCATACAGAACAGTACGTCATCCGCCCGCGCCCAGGATGTTTTCAGGCGTCGTGCCATGAGACTTCGTTCCTCTTTCTGGTACTGTTTGATCGTTCCCGCATCCAGAACCGACCAGACCAGATCCACCATCGTCTGGTTTTCCACATAGAACTGCGGCAGATAGATCTGAATGCGGCCCTCGTAGCTCTGCTGGTCAAAATCGATCGCCCGCACGCGGATTTGATCCATGTCGAAATCCTGAGTTACCACGACAACGTAGTTGTAACTCCGCATGTCTCCAAGGAGTTTCACAAAACAGCGTTCCGAGAACTTCACAAACTCTTTGGCCACGCGGATTTTCGGTTCTTCCTCGTCGAGGTTGCGATTTTTCAGATACACGTCCCCGGGAATCCCCGCAATGTGCTCTTCAATCAGCGTATTTCCCTGAACGAGAAAATCGATCCGGTTCGGGGCGAGGATGTGTTCCAGTTCCAGCCCGTACACCCGGGAGGCGTCGGCACGCTTCACGTAGTAATAGTCGTGGTTGTCATTGAAACGATTGACCACCCGAATGCGGAACGGTTTCGAGTTGCCGAAATTGCAGTACTCGACGTGACTGATGTACAGGTGGTCGGTGAACATCGGGTCATCGGGGGTCTTGAGATACGCGTAAATCCGCGTCAGCTCCCGCGAGAGTTCTTCCCACTCCCGTTGCGGATAGATCACCCAGTCCCAGTAGGTATCCTCGTCGTTGGCGTCTTTCATGGGGAAGCTCTCCTGATAGGCCAGGAGGTCCTCGTAGTCAAGGCGAAACGGGGCGGTACGCTGGTAGTGGTCCAGATACTCCGCCAGCATCCCGTTTACGGGGAAGCTCGGTTTCTTTTCGCTGATGTGCACGTAGGCGCTCTCGGGAATATGGCGCATGGCGGCACTGTACCACACAACCGGTGTCCTGCACGAGTTCGCCGATCCTGCTATACTTCCGTCTTGTGATGACACCAGCAACGTTTGACCATCTGACACCTGACCTCGTGATCGCCGCGGTTGAATCGGTGTTTGATCTGCGCCTTGACGGAACAATTGAGCCGTTTCCCAGTTACGTGAACCGTGTGTTTGGCGTGCGCACCGATGAGGAGCGGGAGCTGGTGGTCAAATTCTACCGTCCCGGGCGCTGGCCGGTGGAAACGATCGGTGAGGAGCACGAGTTTCTTTTTGAGCTTGCCGAGGCGGATATTCCGGTGGTCCCTCCGCTCCGCGACGACGATGGAGATTCGGTATTCGAGCTCGAGATTGCGGGTTCCGAGATCGGGGACGCCGAGACCGATCTGCCGGTGATTGCGTTTGCGGTGTTTCCGAAACGTGGTGGACGCGGGTTTGACGCGGAGGGCGATGAGGAGTGGTTCCGGCTGGGGTCTCTCGTCGGGCGTGTTCACCAGATCGGCTTGCGCCAAGGCGCTCCCGAACGCTTGACCGTTGATCCCTCCACCTGGACCGGCCCGTTTGTCCGCGAATTGACCGAAAACGGGATGGTCCACCCCGAGTTTGTCGAAGCGTTTCACGACCTGGTCTGGTCGGTCATAGAGAGCGTTCAACCGTTGTTTACCGGTATCAGCCTCCAGCGCATCCACGGAGACTGTCACCGCGGCAACATCCTTGAGCGCCCCGGCGAGGGGCTGCTGCTGATCGATTTTGACGACATGATGGTGGGGCCGGCGGTTCAGGACCTGTGGTTGCTGCTTCCGGACCACGCCGACGCGTGCACCCGGGAACTGACGATGCTGGAGGATGGGTACTCGCAGTTTCGCGCCCTGGACCGGCGGGAACTGGAGCTGATCGAACCGTTGCGCTTTATGCGCATGATCCATTTCCTCGCGTGGCGGGGACGGCAACGCCACGATCACTGGTTTCAGCAGCAGTTTCCCGAATGGGGGAACCACGCGTTCTGGGTCCGTGAAATGGAAGACCTCAAGGATCAGGCGCAGTACTGTCTGCCCCGGTGAAGCGGAAATTGTCGTACCCCGCTGTAAATACCTGACCGGTCCTGTTACAATCCCGCCCATGCCGGGGCTTTTGATATTTATCGGGATGGGAATCATATTCATGACACTTCTGAAGACCACGGGAAAGCGCCGTTCCCACCGCCGGGATCGCGATCGTGATCGTCCCGGGCCCGACCATGACCACGACCGCGACCACGACCACGGCCGCGGCCCCGGAACAGGGGGAACCGATTCGTGAGCGGCAAAGTTGTCCTGAAAAAGAAACGCCGAACCCTTATCGCTCCGGAAATCTCCGAGACGCTGGTAACGTGCCCCGGTGGGGCCGAGTATGCGCTTGCCGATGAACTGCGGGTGCTCGGGACGACCGATCCGACGACGGAGGGTGCCGCGGTCCGGGCACAGATCACTCCCTCCGACGTTCCCCGGTTGAACCGGGAGGTGCGGACCGGCTCCCGCGTTCTGATACCGCTTGCGCGCTTTCAGGCTAAAACGTTCGACGAGGTCTACCGTGGCGCCGCAGCAGTACCGTGGGATACGATGCTGACTCCGGAGCACACGTTCATGATTACCGCAAACTCCCAGTCCGAGGCGCTGCGGGATCACCGTTTTCTCGCGATGCGCGTTAAAGATGCGATCGTCGACCGGCAGAGAAAATACGGCAACGGACGGCGCTCATCGGTGGACAAGACGGAACCGCACCTGATCGTGAACGTGTTTGCAGCGGATACGACCGTAGAGATCGCCATTGACAGCACCGGTGTTCCCCTTCATCAACGCGGGTACCGGGTGGAAGCGGGGGATGCACCGCTCCGGGAGACGGTGGCGGCGATGATGGTCCTGGAGTCGGGATATCGTCCCGGCGACACGCGACAGTTCCTTGATCCGTTCTGCGGATCCGGAACTCTGGTGATCGAGGCTGCGCTTCTGTACGCGCGGCGCGGCCCGGGGACGCTGGGCCGGACGTTCGCGTGGCAGCGCTGGCCGTGGACGACTGGGGAGGACCGATCGGCAGACGCGACGGAAACGCGCGGCGCCTCCGGGCGCACCGCCACCAGCCGCGTCGGCACAGACGCGCACCAGGTTGTCGCCGGCGGTCCGCCCCTGATCGGGACTGACAACGATCCACGGGTGATCCAGATTGCCCGTCGCAACGCAGAGCGCGCCGGGGTCGCCGACCTGGTGCGTTTTGAAGTTGCCGAGGTGGGGCAAAGCCTCCGTCACTGGACTTCGAAAGGGAGCGGCGTTATCGTCACAAATCCACCGTATGGGGTCCGACTGCAACCGGAAGGACTTTCATCATTATATTCGGACCTTGGTGAGGTGCTTCGCGAATACGCCGCAGGCTGGGAGGTGACGATTATCGCCGCCGATTCCCGCCTGGTGCGGCACACGGGCCTGCGTCCGGCGGAGCACCACACCGTATTCAACGGAGCGCTGGCGTGTCAGGTGAACCGGTATCGCGTATACCGGCGGGATACACCACGATCCGGAAAGGAATAAACGCATGATTCGCGAAATTTCACTCAGTATCGAAAACCAACCCGGGCGAATATACGCGGTCGTTCGGGGGCTTGCGGAGCAGCAGATCGATATCTCCGGCATGAGCATCTCGGGAGACGAGACGCGCGGAGTTCTCCGTCTGATCGTTAATGATCTTCCCACCGCGCGCCGGACGCTGATGCATCTGCAACTCCCGGCGCGGCTTGAGCGGGTGGTTGCTGCGGAAGTTCCCGATGAACCGGGCGGGCTTGCCCGGGTGCTGCGGCCACTTGGCGACGAGGGGATCGATGTGCAGGGACTGTACGCGTTTCGGTACGCCCCGGTTGGGGCGGCGGTGGTGATTTTGCGTACCGAGAACGACAAACGAGCGGAAACAATTCTCTCGGAGGCGGGTATCCAGGTGTTTCACCACGAGTTGCCGGGGCAGCGGGACACCGACACCGCGGCGTCTGACTCAACCGGAAGATAACATGCCCGCATCCCGCGGGCTCACGTGTTTAACCGGAGCTGCGGTTGCGCCCGCTTTCCTTCGCACGGTACAGCTCTTCGTCGGCGACGCGGATCAGGCTTTCCGGACTGTGACCAAGGCCGGTCGTGCCCGGGGTATCGGTCGCTTCCATCGCGGAAAACCCGATACTGACGGTAACCACGCGGCCGGGAACGATGTGTGCTTCTTCCACGGCGCGGCGGATACGCTCCGCGGCGATCAGCGCGCCCTCTCTGCCGGTCTCGGGCAATAACGCGACAAACTCTTCACCACCCCATCGGCCGACCCGGTCACTGGGTCGCAGGCTCGCCTGAAGTGTTGCCGCGATGCCGCGCAACGCAGCGTCGCCGGACTCATGGCCAAGGTCGTCGTTCACCTGTTTGAAATGGTCGACATCGATCAGCAGCACCGCCAGCGCGTGGCCGTGGCGTTGTGCCCGCGAGAGTTCCCGGTCCAGTTCGTCGGCGACCTTACGGCGATTCGGTATGTTCGTGAGCATGTCCATCTCGGCGAGGTACCGGAGTTCGTGTTCAAAGCTCTTCTGCCGCGTCACATCACGGGTGGAGCCGACAAGCTGGGTAATCATCTCATCGTGGTAGATCGGGGAGAGTTTTGTTTCGAGAATGCGATTGTTCGGCAGCGACTCTTCATAAGTACACGGCGTACCCTCGCTGACACAACTGGTGAACTGTTGTTCCAGGAACGTACCGCGTTCAGCTCCGAACACCTCGTGGGGCGTTTTCCCGACTACCGCGGCGGCGGGAAGCCCGGTGAGCTGCTCATGGCTCCGGCTCAGTTTCCGAAAGATAAACCCGTTCCGTGTGACATCGACGAGAAAGAGCGCGTCCAGAGCGTTGGAAAAGACGGCATCGCACTCCTTGATGTTGTCTTCCAGCTGCTTGCGAAGTGTCTCCGCGTCGGTAATGTCGTGCTGTATACCGGCAAATGCCGTGATCGTTCCGTCTTCTTCAACAACCGGTGTGATGATCTGAAACGCATGGTAGAGGGTTCCGTCTTTCCGGCGATTGATGATCTCTTCGCGCCATTGGGCACCGGCGTAGATGGCTTTGCGCAACCGCGAGTGATAGTCCGGCGGCATTTTGCCGGAGGTGAGGAGGGAGATCGGTTGCCCCAACAGCTCCGCCTCGGTATACCCGGTGAGCCGAAGGAACCCCGGATTGACATACAATACGACGCCGGAGGGGTCGCATACGTACACACCGTGTTCCGCAGCGTGCAGCGCCCGCATCACCAGGGCGGAATCGATCATTCCGGCGCCTCCACAAGCAACGCTACCGGAAATACGCTGAGGGCATCACCAACGGGAATCGCTCCAGAGGAACCGGTGGGCGCCCCTGCCGGCGTTCCGGCGGATACACTGTGAGACCTGCACGCAACACTCATTCCTGACAGTATACCAGCATACGCGGCGCTACATGAATGAGGCAAAACGACCGCCGTATCGTCCCAGAACTCCCGCGGTGCGATGAGGGGTCCGGGCTCGCCAGCGGTATCACCGTCGGACGCGAGAGCGGCGTGCATGAGCCGTGACGCGATAACCACGATTTGAGTGTTGTCGAACTCACGCATGAATGCGATGACGTGTTCGCCGCGCGTTCCGGTTACCTCCAGCGGAAGATATGATCCCGCGGCAAACAGATCCGGGTGCCGTTTGCGGTATTGAAGCGCCTGCGTAACGACGTACTGTTTGATCGCGCCGTCTCGCCAGTCGCGGGATACGCGAGCCACCGCCCCCGGATCGGGACCGTAACCGGATTTATCGGCTCGACGCAGGTCAAAATCGACGGTTCGGCGGTTATCCGGGTCCACAAGGGAAAAATCCCACCGCTCCGTACCCTGATAGACGTCAGGCACGCCGGGTACCGTCAGCGTCAGAAGTTTTTGTCCCAGGGCGTTCACCGCACCGGCGGGGGCGATCGTTGTGACGATTTCGTGGATGAAGCGCACGATCGTCGGACTGCGCCGGGGGTTCAGCACCCCTTCGAGGTAGCGGTGCGTCGCCTGTTCGTACTCCTCGTCGACAGCGGTCCAGCTGGTGTGGGTTTTTGCTTCCCGCGACGCCTTTTCAGCATACGCGATAATGCGCTCGCGAAAGGCGACGATTCCGGCGTACTCCGGGCCGGTGATATCGGTGGGCCATGCGCCGATTATCGTCTGCAACAGGAAAAACTGATCGTTCCGGTCCGGGGCAACTCCCTCGTAGTGGCCGGTCTTGATCTCCGTCACCATGCCGGCGGTGTAATCGGCAAACCGTTCCGCCCATCTCTGCCATTGTTCGGGGATTTCCGACAGAACGTTGAGCCGTGCCCGGACGTCCTCTCCCCGTTTGTGATCGTGAGTTGCCGTGCTCAGCATCGCAAACGGGTGCGTATCCAGCCGTTGTACACACCCGTAATGGAACCCCTGCGGCGTCGTGAACAGACTGTCCGGTTCCGCGCCCACTTCGTTCCGGGCGATAAAGCGGGCATCCCGATAAAACGCGGTATCCTCAAACGATTTTGCCATAACCGGTGCGGTGAACTGCTGGACCTTCATTGCCAGTTCCACAACCTCCCGGCGGCGAAACTCTCCCGGATATGTATGGAGAATATCGGTTGTCAGCACCTGCTGAATGAAATCGTAGGCGCTGGTGTCAACCGTCTCGGTCGCCTTGCGGGCGCTGGCAACCGCCCACTCGATATCGCGACGATCAGCTTCTCCGGGGCCATCGGCATCGACGTAACTGCGGTAGACGGGGAATCGCGCAACGATATCCGTGAGGGCGCTGCGGAGCGCCAGACGGGAAAAGTCGCGCGTTTTTCGACTTCGTTTTGCCAGACGGCTGAGACGGTTGGCCAGGACGTTGAGTTCACTCGCCAGGGTTTCCCGCATCGTCCGGTATTTGGCCGCCAGCACCGCCGACTCGAAATCGCGTGGTTCTCCAACGAACTGCTCGTAGGTTTCGGTGATTCCGTCTTCTCCATCGGGGGCAAAAAACACCTCGGCCACCCGCGCCATGTGGTCGTAGCCGGTTGTTCCGCTTACCTGCCATTCCGGCCGGAGCGTTTCGTGGCGCGCCAGGATCTTCTCCGCCACCACATACAGCGGCTGATTGATCGCGGCGGTAGTTGCACTTTCGGCGCTCCGCCGCTGACCGAGGAGACGGTAGGCTGCAGCCTCCTGCAATCTGCCAAGGTACGCTTTGGGGTCCAGGAGACCGTCCACGTGGTCCAGACGCAGTCCCTGAATCGTGCCATCCTGGATATACCGCAGAATGAGCTGATGTGTGATTTCAAATACGTCAGGCAGCTCCATGCGCACCGCGGCCAGGTCGTTGATATCAAAAAAGCGGCGGTAGTTGATCTCATTTGAGGCGAGGCGCCAGTAGGCCAGACGGTACGCCTGCCGTTCCAGCAACGCGTGGAGGCGATCAAAGCTGCGTCCGTCACCGACCGTGCCGTTCATGCGGTCACACATCCCATCGATCGCAGCCCCCACAACCGGTTGGCGGGCAACAAGGCGCGCCACAGCGCTCCGGAGTTCGTCAACCTTTCGGATCAGCAGCGCCTGCCCGCTCGCGCTCTTCTTGCCGGGGCCGACCGCGCGAAATGCGGTAGCCAGGTCGTGCAGTTCCTCGTGAAGCTCTGCGGGTATCTCAGAGGCTGAACTGGTGATGACGTCGGAGATGAGGGAGTGGTACGAGCGGGGAGTGATGGGAAACCGGTGCTCGTAGAAGTGGACGCTGAACGAGCCGTCGGTGCGGTCAAACATGAGTCTGAGCTCGCCGTTTTCCAGGACCGTACCGTACTGATCGCCAAGAACCGGAACGAGCACTTTTCCGCGCAGGCTTTGCTCGGAGGATTTCCAGTCGATGTCAAAAAACGAGGCGTACGGCGAGTACTGACCCCACTCCAGGACGTTGAGCCACCAGGCGTTGTCGGAATACCCGACACCCATATGGTTGGGTACAAAATCGATAATGAGACCGAGGTCGTGGGCGTGCAGCGTCTCGACCATCGCGAGAAAGTCGGATTCCGTGCCCAGCTCCGGATTGAGACGGTTGTGATCTACGATATCGTACCCGTGAGTGGAACCTTCCCGGGCTGCGAGGATCGGGGATGTGTACAGGTGGCTCACCCCCAGGTCAGCGATATACGGGACCAGTCCGGCGACGTCGCGAAACGTCATCTCTGCGGACAGTTGGACTCTCATCGATGCGCGCGGATATGGCGGGATCATGTGGTCGTCTCCTTCCAGACTGCCGTTGTCCATCGGGGAATGCGGTCGACCGGTAGAGTGTCGGCGGGATAGACAGCGACACCGCGCGGAGATTCCGGAAGCGCCCGCGGGGTGGCGCTGAGATTCACCGCAAGGCGCCAGCGCGTGTCTCCGGCGCTCCAGGTAACAACCGGGGCCGTGTCGGTGCGTTCGGTGTACGTTCCCGCCACCATCCGGGGAAGCAGCGGGACCAGTTCGCGCCGGCGAATCGTGAGAAGCGTACGGTACAGCGCGGTCCAGCGGTTCTCGGGGTATTCCCCGGGGACGCCGGCGTCAACGGTTGTTTTTGCAATCGGGTCGGGAATATCGTCCAGACCGAACTCCCGTCGGCGACCGGCACGGACCGCCTCGGCAAGTTCATCGTGAAAATCGCAGAAAAACTGGAACGGTGTCTCCGCTCCAACCTCTTCACCCATAAACAGAAGTGGTGTCTGAGGGCTGAGAAGAAGTGCGGATATCGCCGCTTCCAATGCTTCCGGTGAGGCGAGGGAGCGCAATCGCTCCCCCCAGGCACGGTTTCCGATCTGGTCGTGGTTCTGCAGAAACGCGATAAAGCGGGTGGGGGACAGATGGGTGCTCGGCTCCCCCCGGGGCTCACCGCTGCCCGGAGAGATGTCCCCCTGGTACACGTATCCTTCTGCGAGCGCGCGGACAAGATGGTGCTCCGGCCGGTCTGCGTAGTCCTTGTAGTACCCGAACGTTTCACCGGTCAGCAGAATGTGAAACGCGTGGTGAATGTCGTCGTTCCACTGGCCGCTGTAGCGGGACGGAGCCACCCCTGCAGAATCTCCCGGGGCGGCGGTCGATAGAAAGCGCGCCTGGTTCCTGTCATTTTCCAGGACCAGATGTACCGTTTTGCCGGGCGGGGCGGCGCGACGCACCGTTGCAGCGAGCTCGTCGAGGATGTGGAGGCCGCCGTCTCGTTCCGACGGGTCTTCAATGGCGTGCACAGCGTCGAGTCGCAGTCCGTCAACACCGAACTCGCGCGTCCAGTAGACCGCGTTTTCAATAAAAAACTGCCGGACCGCCGGTCGGGTGAAGTCGATGCCGGGCCCCCACGGGGTATTGATCGAATCGGAAAAAAACTGCGGGGCATACAGGTGCAGGTAGTTTCCCTCCGGTCCGAAATGGTTGTAGACCACATCCAGCCACAACGCCAGACCGTGCCGGTGGGCGCTTTCAACCAGGTCGTGCAATTCTTTCGGTGTTCCGTAGCGCCGGTCCGGGGCAAACGGAAGCACGCCGTCGTATCCCCAGTTCCACCGTCCGGGAAAGTCGGCCACCGGCATCAGTTCCACGGCGGTAATGCCGAGCTCACGGAGCCGGGGAAGCTCTGCGGCGACGCCGCGGAACGTACCCTCCGGCGTAAACGTCCCGGTGTGCAGTTCGTACAAAACCGTTTCCGCCCAGCTTCGGTTTCGCCACTCGCTCTGTGCCCCATTATCACCATGCGCCCCACCAGCGCCACATACCACACTGCGGCCGTGGACATCATCTTCCTGTTGCCGCGAGGCGGGATCCGGCACCAGCAGGTCGTCATTTATACGAAACCCGTACCGCGCACCGATCACCGCCGGCAGTGGTTCCGAGTGGACCCATCCGTCACCACTGCGGCGCATATGGTGCATGTCCCCCTCGAGCTCCAGGGCGACGCTCCGCGCCTCCGGCGCCCACAGCCGGAAAACGACCCCGTCGGCGCGCATGTCCGGTCCGTGGTGGTAGACAAAGGCGCTCATCGGTGGGTCCTTCGGTACAGTGCGAAGCTCCGGCCATCGAGACCGACCTTGCCCTGTCGCATCGTCGCCTTACCGCTGGAGACTTCCCGGTACCACGCATGGCCCGCCGGAGGCGGCGGAATCGTGAACTGCCGGCGCCGGTGGGCGGCATGCAGGATGAGCAAAAAGGTGTCGTCCGGTTCCTGTTCACCGGTCTCGCTGAGAAAGCGGCTGCCCGCTTCACCGCTGATCAGGACCTGAATGCTCTTGAGCTGCGTGTTGTGCCAGTCCGGCTCGGCAATCTCCTCGCCGGCCGGGGTCAACCACGTCACGTCGCGGACCTCGGTGTCGGGAATCTGGCATCCATGAAAGAAACGGGACCGTCTCAGGACGATATGTTCCTTGCGAAGACGGATCAGTTGTCGGGTAAACTCGAGAAGGCGCGCTGCCTCGGGAGACGGATCCTCCCAGGAAATCCAGCTGAGCGGTCCATCCTGGCAGTAGGCGTTGTTGTTGCCCCCTTGTGTTCTCGCCTGTTCATCGCCGGCGGTGATCATCGGCACACCCTGACTCAGAAGCAACGTACCGAGAAAGTTCTTCATCTGTCGGAAGCGAAGATCGCGGACCTTCGGATCATCGGTAGCGCCCTCAATCCCGGAATTCCAGCTCAGGTTGTTGTCACTGCCGTCACGGTTTTCCTCACCGTTGTCCTCGTTGTGTTTGCCGTTGTAACTCACCAGGTCATGGAGCGTGAATCCGTCGTGGGCGGTGACAAAGTTGATGGAGGCCCACGGCCGGCGTCCTTCGCGGTTGTATATATCGCTGGAGCCGGCCAGTCGCGAGGCCAATTCCGGAAGCTGGCCGGAATCTCCCTTCCAGAACTTCCGAATCGTGTCCCGGTAGCGGTCGTTCCACTCGCTCCATCCGGGAGGAAAGTTTCCCACCTGGTATCCATCCGGGCCGGTATCCCACGGTTCCGCGATCAACTTGACCGAAGAGAGAACCGGATCCTGGGCGACGATATCGAAAAACCCGGAGTTTCGGTTGTATGCGCCCTTGACCCGCGCCAGCGTCGTCGCCAGGTCAAACCGGAAGCCGTCAACGCGCATTTCCCGCGTCCAGTAGCGGAGCGAGTCGGTGACCATACGCAGCACCTGGGGATGGAGCAATTCCAGGCTGTTGCCGGTGCCGGTGTAGTCCAAGTAGTAGCGCGGTGTATCGGCGACCAGGCTGTAATAGGACACGTTGTCGATGCCCCGAAACGAGAGGGTCGGGCCGAGATGGTTGCCTTCGGCGGTGTGGTTATAGACCACGTCAAGATACACTTCGATACCGGCGTCGTGCATCACCTGGACAAACGTTTTGAAGTCCTCGATGGCGTCCCCGGCGAGGTACTGGTTGTCCGGGGCAAAAAACCCGATGCTGTTGTAACCCCAGTAGTTGGTTAACCCCTTTTCAACAAGTGTGCGGTCGCGAACGAAACTGTGCACCGGCAGCAGTTCAACCGCGGTAACACCCAGCTCTTTCACGTATTCGACCACTTCCGGATGAGAGAGGCCGGCGAAGGTGCCACGCAGTTCATCGGGAACACCGGGGTGCTGCATCGTGTAACCGCGGGCGTGCAGCTCATAAATGATGCTCTGGTCCAGCGGAGTGTCCGGTTTGGGGGTGCGCCCCCAGGTGAACGCATCGTCGATAACGCGGCATTTTGGAACGTATGGAGCGGAATCCCGCTCGTCAAAACTCAGGTCGCCGTCCTCGCTGCCGACGATATAGCCGAACAGAGCGTCATGCCACTCCACGCTCCCGTGGAGGCTCCGCGCGTACGGATCTATCAAAAGCTTGTTCGGGTTGAACCGGTGCCCCTCTTCCGGCCGATACGGGCCGTAGACGCGGTATCCGTACAGTTGTCCCGGTCGCAGGTCCGGAAGATATCCGTGCCAGATCTCATTCGTATATTCCGGAAGGGGAATGCGGGCTATTTCGTCGGACCCGGTCTCATCAAACAGGCACAGCTCTACAGCCTCGGCGTGTTTCGAAAACAGCGCGAAATTCACGCCACTGCCGTTCCATGTTGCACCCAACGGGTACGGTCTACCGGGCCAAAGCCGGTATTTCGTCGATTCTGTCATCGTATGCAAGGGTATGACATGTACCGGGAGTGTTACAACGGAAGCGGACGCCCGGCGTGCACTTGCCTGACAAAATCGGCGGCGGGAACTGGTTTGGAAAAATAGAAGCCCTGCAAATAGTCGATCGGCAGCGTTCGGAGAAGTTCGTACTGTTCCCGGGAGCTCACACCCTCAACCACCACCTTTTTGCCTCGGGAGCGGATCGTGTTGATAATTCCCGTCAGGTAGTCGATGTCTTCACGACTGCGCCCCAGTTCGGCGATAAAATCGCGGTCGATCTTGACCGTTGTCACCGGCAGATGTTTGAGGTAACTGAGCGACGACTGTCCGGGACCGAAATCGTCGATCCAGATATCAACGCCCATTGTGTTCAGTTCGTCCATCGCGGCCCGGGAATACTCGCGGTTCTCGATCGTTCGGCTTTCGGTGAGCTCCAGCTTGAGGCGGGACGGATCTTTCAGGCCCGCGTCGATCATCGCCTGACTGACTACGATCGGCAGCGTTGAGTCAGAGATGTTTATCGCGCTGATGTTAAGCGTCACGAACAGATCGTGCGTTGCGCCCCATTCCACAACCGCGCGGGCGGCGCTGTACAAAGCGAGCTTGTCGATCGGCGCGATCAGCCGGCTGTCTTCGGCGATCCCGATAAACGCTCCGGGAGAAAGAAGTCCTTGTTCCGGATGGTTCCAGCGCATGAGTGCTTCCGCACCACGAATCGTCCCGGCGTGGTCGACGATCGGCTGGTAGTACAGCTCCAGCTCTCCCCGTTCAAATGCGCGCTGCAGACCTGTTCGCAAGTGGAGACGATCCGAAGCGGTGCGATGGGTTTCCACGTCAAAGTGCATCACCGGCTGCTGCTGTTGTTCCGCCTCGATTACCGCGGAGTTGGCGCAGTTGAACAGCTCCTCCGCGTCGGTTGCATCGGTCGGGTACAACGCAATACCGATATGGCACGCCGGGGCGAGGTCCAGATCGCGAAACCGATACGGCACCGTCACCGCCGACTGTATTTTTTCCGCGACGATAAGTGCGTCCAGCGGTGTCGCAAGTTCCGGCAGGAGTACCACCAGATTGGTCCCTTCCCAGCGAAAAACGTAGTCGGTCTTACGGACCGACTCGCGAATTCGGATGCCGGTGTTTTCAAGGAGAAGGTCTCCGATCGTATGGCCGTGCATCTGGTTAATCTCTTTGAAGTTGCGCAGCATGATAAAGAGCAGCGCCAGGTTCGGAGCGCCGCGGTCGGCACGGGTTATCTCCCGGTCTGTAACGATCCTGATTGATCGTCGGTTGAGCAGGCCGGTGACCGGGTCCTGAAACTCCATCTGGTGTCTGCTTTCGTCGGGCCGACCGGTTGCGGTTTCATTCCGCGCGGTGATAATCACGTACGCAGGCGGGTTTTCCGTATCGTCGGTGTGTTCCGTTCCATCCGCGGAAACCGGAGTGCAGGTGATCTGCTCCGATTGGTCACGGCGGTTGAGAATGTTACGTCCTGAGAGCGCCTGCGGCGCCCCGGTCAACGCGGCATCAAGGTGTTCAAAGAGGGTGGCGGCGGTATCCGGCTCGCAGACCGCGGTGAGTGAGGTGCCCTGCAAATCTTCCGGAGGCGCCTGCATCTGCGTGGAAAACCGTGCGTTTGCAAACTGGATCGTCAGGTCTGTATCGACGATAACGACCGTTTCGTTGGTCGTATTGAGGGCGGAGCGAAAAATCAGCTCATTCATTATCTTCAATGATACGACAGAAAAGCCATTTCTTGCACAAGAATTGTACAAAACATCTGGACAAAAACTGTTGCGTTACGGCGACGGGAGGATCTCGGCAATCGAGGGCAGCACGTACGTCGGGTGGAATCGGCCGGCGGTTTCCGAGAGCATGGGCAGGTCGGTTTCGCCGGTGAGAACCAGCGCCGTATCCACACCGGCCTCAATTCCCATCCTGATCTCCGTGTACAGACGGTCTCCGACGATAAGGGATCGCTCCAGCTCGATTCCCAGCGCCTGTCCGATCGTACGAAGCATGACCGGACTCGGCTTGCCGCAGTTGACGCGCAGTTTTGTGCCGGTGGTGGCCTCAAGTGCCGCGATGATCGCCCCCGCGTCAACCTCACCGCGGCCACCGGGAAACGGACAGAACATATCGGGATTGGTGGCGATGAGGTACGCCCGTTTGTAATACCAGATCGCCTCGAAGGCGATTTGCAGCTTTTTCCAGTGCACCTCCCGGTCGTAGGAGGCGATGACGATATCGATCTCCCGGGGATCCTCGGATATGCGAATACCCGCCGCGTGGAGGGCGCGAATCAGAGGCTCTTCGGCGATCGGAAAGACCGTGGCGTCCGGGGCGTTTTGCAGCAGCCACTGGGTGGTGGTAAAGACGGTGGTGATTACCTCTTCCGGTCTCGCCGGAATACCCAGATCGTTCAATTTGCGAACGTACATCTCCCGATCACGAGTGGGGTTGTTGGACAGATAGAGGCGCGGAATATCGCGGGACATGAGCTCCGTAACCACCTCCTGAGCACCGGGAAGTAACGCATCGCCCAGGTACACGGTACCATCCAGGTCGAGAATATACGCGTCGTACAGGTGCCGGGGGCGGTCGGTGATCTGTGCGTCGTTCATTGGCCCGACGATACCGGATTTGTCATGTTTGCGGTAGACTGCGGGTATGCGCCTGAACCGAACACCAGATGAACAGCGGCAGTACAGTCGCATTCATATCAGACGATGGATGCCGGTTATCGCGTCACCTGCCGATCTGGCAACCGTTCCGGATCTCCTGGACGAGGACGGTGACGAATTCTGCGCGTGTGAAGATCTGCGTCCGGAGATGATCGCCGCGGTGTGCCGCGCCGGGTTCCTGCCGATGGGATTGGACCTCCCTGAGCTGCCTCTGCTCCTCGTCAAATCGCACCACCAGCGCGCGGTGCTTGAGTTTCAACGTCTCCATGTTCAGCGCAACGTGCGCCGTTCCGCGCGGGGTCTTTCGGTCTTCGTTGACCGGCACTTTGCAGATACGATCGGTGCGGTCGTGGAGACCCACGGCGACGGCTGGCTCATACCGCCGCTGGTGAAGGCGTTCACCGCGCTCCATCGGCATCCATTCCAGGGAGTGCAGACCCATTCGGTGGAGGTCTACTGCGGGGAAACGTTGGTCGCGGGTGAGGTCGGGTACTGTTCGCGCGGCGTCTACACCAGCCTGTCCGGATTTCACCGCCGGAGCGGCAGCGGGACGGTGCAAATGGTCGCATCGGCGGCGCTGCTCCGTACCGGCGGGCTCCGGTTCTGGGATCTCGGAATGGAGGCGGGGTACAAACTCAGTCTCGGCGCGGAGCTGCTTCCCCGGCGGGAATTTCTCGCGCTCTATCACTCAGGTGAGGCGATTTCCGGTGCAACGGACGCCGGCGGGGGCCTGGTGACGCCTTGCGGCCCACACTCCTGTGAGGAACTGGTCAACGAGGAACGCTGGAGGGAGCGGCAAAGAAAGATTGTCTCATCAGGCGGATAGACCTATCTTGGAACGGACATTCGGAGATGAGAATCAAACCGAGAAAGGCGGGCGTATGGCACACGATGCGGAATTTCTGGAACACCTCTATGCGGTTCATCATAAAGAACGGGCGAGCTTTCCCTCCCGGCGCGGTGCGGAACGATTTCTCGAGGCGCTCCTGGGAGTGCTTTTTCCACACCACAGCGACGAGGATGAATACCGCAGCCGTGACGAACTGATCGGCGGTCTCGCCCGCATCGAACGCGGACTGACCGGGCTTCTGACGCCATTGACCGAAAAGCTGCATGCAACTCCGGAAGCGATCGCCGGTGAGTTCATCGCGGCGTTGCCCAGGGTGTACGCGATGCTGTGGCGCGACGCCCAGGCGATCCTCGCGGGGGATCCCGCCTCGGAGTCCCTCGATGAGGTGATCGCCGCGTATCCGGGTTTTTACGCGATTGCGGCGTATCGGATCGCCCATTGCTTTTACCACGCCGAGGTGCCGGTCTTCCCCCGCCTGATCAGCGAGTACGCCCACCGCCGCACCGGCGTCGATATCCATCCCGGCGCGGCGATCGGTGAGGCGTTTTTCATCGATCACGCAACGGGAATCGTCATTGGAGAAACGACGATCATCGGCGACCACGTCAAACTGTACCAGGGGGTCACCCTTGGCGCGTTGAGCGTGAGCAAGGAGATGTGCAGCATGAAGCGCCATCCCACAATAGAAGACAACGTCATTATCTATTCAAACGCGACGATACTTGGCGGCGAGACCGTCATCGGCCACGACAGCGTAATTGGCGGAAACGCGTGGCTGACCAAAAGCGTTGAGCCCTATTCGCTGGTCTACAACCGTGCCGAGGTCACCGTCCGAAGTCAACGCGACGAGGGGTAATCGCGCGCCCGTTCTCTTGAGCCGCGTTCGGTGATCGTGTATTCTGAGAACGAGGAGATGCACGAAAATGATCGAAATCCGTAACAAAGCGAAATACGCACTTGTCGTTCCCACAAGTATGGGGGTGCGCATCACCCCGCCGGCGGGACAACCGACCCACACAAGCCACCTCTTCCAGGTGGAGGCGACCAGTGCCGAGACCAATGTGGCCAGCGTGGCCTCGTATCTCGGGCTGCCGGTGAAAGTGCTGACCGCATTTGTCAAGGACAGCCCCATCGCTCATCTGATCCAGAGTGATCTCAGAAGCAGGCGAATGGAATACGAAGGACCCGAGTTTGAACAGGGCGGCCCGTGGGGCCTGCGCCACCAGTTCAACATCGCCGACAGCGGGTACGGTCTGCGCGGTCCCCGTGTCTACAACGACCGCGCCGGCGAGGTAGGGCGCCTGCTCAGCGTGTCCGATTTCGACCTTGAGCGCCTGTTTGGCGAGGAGGGAGTGCAAATTCTTCACCTTTCCGGGCTGTTTGCCGCCCTTTCGCCGGAGACCGCAACCTTTTGTCTTGAACTGGCCCGGACGGCACATCGTCACGGGACGCGTATCTCCTTTGATTTGAACTACCGGGCGTCGTTCTGGGAAGGGCGGGAAACGGAACTGGGCGAAGCGTTCGCGGAGATCGCCTCGGTTTCCGATATCCTTGTCGGCAATGAGGAGGATTTCCAGCTGTGTCTCGGTCTGGAAGGTCCCCCCGCCGGTGGTGCGGGGCTGTCCGGTAAGATGGACAGTTTCAAGGAGATGATCGGGACGGTCCGCCGGGAATACCCGGAAGTAACCGTTTGTGCCACGACGCTGCGGGAGGTCATTAACGCCAACAACCATCTGTGGGGGGCGATCCTCTCCTTTGGTGCTGACTGGCACATCGCTGAGCCGCGGGAGATCGGCGTTCTGGATCGAATCGGCGGTGGGGATGGATTCGTAGGAGGCCTGCTGTACGGAATTCTTCGCGGATGGGAACCGGAGCAGTGGTTGCAGTTCGGGTGGGCCAGCGGCGCCCTGGCCACGACCTTTCTCACCGACTACGGGCAGCCCGCCGACGAGGATCAGATCTGGTCGATCTGGAGTGGGAACGCGCGGGTTAAACGGTAACCGGGAGCGGTGCAGCCCCACTTTTCGTTTCGACTGGATAACGCCGCCAAGATCTTTCCGGGCATGCTCTCCCGGCGGCGCACAACGATCTTCCGCCTTGCCGCTACGATAGACGAAGCGGTGGATGTGCCGCGGTTGCAGGCCGCCTACGACGCGATGCTTGCCCGGTGCCCGTACTTCAAGGTTGAGCTTCGCAGAGGGGTGTTCTGGTACTACTTTGAGCCCAGCGATGCGCAGCCGAGTGTTGAAGCGGAAAGCCGCTTTCCCTGTATGTATATCCCCTTCAAGAAACGGGGGGTTCTCCCGTTTCGGCTTATCGCGTATCGCCGCAGGATCGCCTTCGAGGTGTCTCACATCCTGACCGACGGAAGCGGAGCACTGGCGTTTCTCAACGGCATTCTCGCCGAGTATTTCCGCCGCGGTGGGGAAGCGGTCGACGCGTCCACTCTGCCGGTCGACCCCGCCGTGCCGGTAGACGCCGGGGAGTACGCCGACAGTTTTGCCGAGGCGTACCAGCAGAACGTACCCGCCACACCACGCCAGTCTCCGGCGCTCCACTTCGGGGGCCGCGCCTTGCCACCGCCGGTGTTCTATGTGATCGAGGGAGTCGTCTCCGGTTCCGCTTTGAAAGATCTTTCGGGAAACCATAACGTAACGATCGGGGAGTACCTCACGGCGCTGCTTATCGATGTGGCCCGAGAGGTGATGGAGGCGCGCAATATGCGGCCACGACCGATTCGGATCAGTATTCCGATCAACCTGCGCCGTTTTTTTCCGTCAAATACGATGCGAAATTTTGTCCTGGCCGTGGAACCCGGTATCGATCCGCGCCTCGGGTCGTTTTCATTTGAAGATATCCTTGCGAAAGTTCACCACTATATGCGCTCGGAACTGGACCACCGCTTTATCCGGCGGCAGATCGTGCGTAACCTCAAGAGCGAACGCAGCCCGTTCATTCGGATCGTCCCGTTGTTTATGAAGGACCCGGTACTCCGCTGGGCGTATGCGGCGTACGGCACGCGGATGTTTACGATCGGCTTTTCCAATCTGGGCCGCGTTTCCGTACCCGAGGGAATCTCTCGGCACGTGCGGGCGTATAGCTTCATTCCGCCGCCGCACAACAACGCCCTCAATGCAACATCGATCGCCTTTGACGGACAGACACATATCGCGTTTGCCGGTACGATTGAAGATACCACGATCGAACAGCGCTTTTTTGCCCGTCTCCGCGCGGAGGGTATCGGTGTGGCGATCACCACAAACAGGAGGTAAGTGCCATGGCGTACTGCCCACGCTGCGGCGTGAAAGTTGAAGACCGGCTCGACCGGTGTCCCCTCTGTGACACGCCGATTCCCGTCGAGGCACGGGATTTCACTCCGGCTCCGGGAGAGTATCCCGACGATGTCATTCCGCCGACGCCGATGTATCGTCCGCTGACGGCGGCACAAAAGCGGATTCTCGTTCGTGGTCTCGTTGGATTTCTCGCCGTCTTTCCGATTGCGCTCACGGTCTTCCTCGACGTGCGGAGTACCGGCGGCGTTACGTGGTCGCGGTACGTGGCGATCCCGGTCGCCGGGACGGCGGTGATCGCGTGGGTGTGGTATCGTTTCGGGCGGCTCCTCATCCGGGCGGCCACCGCGACGCTGGTAACCCTGGCACTTGTGTACGTCCTGCTGCGGCTTCCCGGCACGGATTATTCGTTCCTCCATGTCATCACCACATCGCGGGTGCTGCCGTTGCTTCTGGTGACGTTTCTCGCTGCGGTGGTGTATATCGGGTATTTCTCACGGGTGCGGCGTCGCGGACTGAACGTGGCAGGGTTTTTGTTTCTCGAATTGACGGTTTTCCTAGGGATTCTTGATTTTGTTATCTCAGGGACGATCAGCTGGTCCGGTGTCACCGGCCTGGTATTCGTTCCGATCGCAATCGTGCTGTACACGCTGCATATCGCACTGTTCAACGACACGGACTGGCGAAAGGCGTTGCATTTGTGATGATGAACGGACTACTGGACAAATACCGCTATGTACTCTGGGACTGGAACGGTACCCTCCTCAACGATTTGTGGCTTGCCCTGGAGATCGCCAACGCAATGCTGCACCGCCGTGGCCTGCCGGTCATGGACGAACAACGGTATCGGGAGATCTTTGACTTTCCCGTTGCGGAATACTACCGCCGGGCGGGATTCGACTTTGACCGGGAGCCGTTTCCCGTTCTGGCGGAGGAGTTTATCGGTGAGTTCAACCGGCGGGTGAAAGAGTGTGCCCTCCACGCGGGGGCGACGGAGATTCTTGAGGCGATCGCACAGGATGGCAAACGACAGGCGGTGTTGTCGGCGAGTCACCAGGAAAGCCTGACCGCTACCGTGGCGCTCCACGGAATCCGTGATCACTTTGATGAGTTACAGGGTTTGGCTGACAACCTCGCCGTTTCCAAGGAGGCTGCCGGGCATGCCCTGCTCGCCGCTGTGGCCGTTGATCCGACGTCGGTGGTTCTGATTGGTGACACAACTCACGACTACGACGTCGCCGTCGGACTCGGCGTTGCCTGTATTCTGGTCGCTGATGGACACCAGGCGCAGAGCCGGCTTGAAGCGACGGGTGTACCGGTTGTTTCTTCGTTGTCGGCGCTCTTGTGACAGCGGCATCCGGCGGCGGCACCGCTGTTGCGGGGTAGGAGCGATCTGGCTACAACTGGAGATCCGGTCGGCGCTCCAGCTCCCACGAGTCGGCCAGACGTTCGGTCAGCAGAAACTGGGTGTTCCGCAATTTACTGAGCGTTTCCTCGTACTGCTCCCGAACGCGGGCGATGCCGGTTTCCCCGGCGCTCCAGGCGTTGTCAATCCGTTCGTTCAGGGCGTTCTCGTACGCCACGCCCAGCTCCTGAACGCGAGCGGCAAGGTCGGCACACCGTTCTCTCAGTTCCCGCGCACGTCCCACTATCGGTTCCAGTCGTTCCGCCAGGGCGGTCCGGCGAGCGACGCGGTACTCAACGGAAAGCTCTCCGATAAGGTCGCTGACGGGTACAACCTCGGTTACGCGGTGAGCGTTGGCACCGGCAAAGACAAACCCGCCGCGGAGGTTGCCTTTCCGGGCGTTGTTGAGGGCGATTGAGATGCAGTACTTCGCATCATTGGCTTTACAGCTTGAAAGGCACTGCCAGGCGCAGCGAAACGCCGGGCGGCGACCTTCCTCGGCATCGACGATGAAGTCGTTCCGAATCGCGCGCCCGGGCATACCCACCGGGCTGTGGATGAGTCCGATATCCTCGGGAGCGCACTGCACGTAGGCGTCTTTGAATACGTCGTCGGCATCGCATTCTTCGGTGGCGACGAAACGGGTGCCCATCTGGACACCCTGCGCGCCCAACTCGAGAACCCGGTTGATATCCCCGCCGTCATATACGCCGCCGCCGGCGATCACCGGGATCGAGCGGCCGAATTCCGTTTCAAACGGTTCAACTGAGCGGACGATATCCGGTACGATCGTCTCGAGCTGGTAGTCAGAATCGTCGATCTGCTCCGCGGTAAAGCCAAGATGGCCACCGGCGAGGGGCCCTTCAAAGACCACCGCATCGGGAACGTCGTGGTAAATCTTCTGCCACATGCGGAAAATCATCTCAGTGGCACGAACGGAACTCACGATTGGAACCGCTTTTACCCCGGCGGCCCGCATCGCCTCGACCGGAAGGTTCTTGATCGGGAGGCCTGCTCCCATGAAAACGAGATCTACCCCTTCTTCAATCGCCACGTCCAGAAGCTCGTGAAAGTCGTTGACCGCCACCATAATGTTGACACCGATAATGCCGTCTGTCTGTTCCCGGGCAGCCCGGATTTCCCGACGAAACGCCCGCAGGTTGGCGGCGCGGCCGTCCTTGTAATAGTCCGGTTCAAGCAGGCCGATTCCGTTTGCCGCAATGACGCCGATTCCGCCGGCGTTGGCGACTGCCGATGCCAGCCGGGAGAGGGAAATGCCGACACCCATTCCGCCCTGTATGATCGGCACCGACGCAATCAGCTCGCCGATCCGAAGGGACGGCCAGTTGAGTCGGCGGGAAGCCACCGCGCGACGGTATCGTTTGACCCGGGCCAGCAGGTGAGCCGGTCCAAAATCTTCGACCACGTCGGTTGTGAGTTCTTTGAGGGTGGAAATCGCCGTTTCAAGCGGGGCTGCAGTCATCGTTATGCTCCCGGGACGCACAAATTTCGGTCGCCGACCGATAAAAGTATTGTCGCACGTTTCGGAAATGTTTCATAGTGGCGGTGTGAGGGAGTACAGCATATGAATACACCACGAATTGTCATTACCGGTATTGGCGTTTTTACCTCGATCGGCCACGATCGGCGGGCGTTCTGGGACGGCCTGACCAACGGCCGCTCCGGCGCAGCACCGATCACCGGATTTGACACGACCGGCTATAAAAGCACCGTCGCCGCGGAGGTGAAAGGCTTTCACGCGGAAGATTACCTGCCCAAAAAGCGCGCCCGCCGCATGGCTCGCTTCTCACAGCTCGCCTCGTGCGCGGCACAGCAGGCGGTTGTCGATGCCGGGCTTGATCCGGCGTCGCTCTCGGGAGAACGGTCCACCCGGGCAGGAACCGTTATCGGCACCGCCGCAGGCGACTATGAGCACCTGGAAAAGCAGCACGCTACGCTCCTGGAGCGCGGTCCCGGGTACGGGCATCCGTTGGCGGTGCCGATGATCATTCCCAACATGTCCTCAGCCAACGTCGCGATCGACCTGGGAATTGAGGGCCCGAATATCGGAATTGTGACGGCGTGTTCCTCCGGCGCCCATGCGATCGCCACTGCGGCGATGATTTTGCAGTCGGGCAGGGCCGATATTATGCTCGGGGGTGGAGCGGAAGCGGCGATATCCCCGCTGACCGTGAATGCCTACGGCTGCATGGGGGTGCTGACCTCCCGCAACGACGACCCCACGGGAGCCTCCCGACCGTTTGACCGCGACCGCGACGGGTTTCTGATCGGCGAAGGCGCCGGGGTGCTTGTTATGGAGCGCGAGGAGGATGCCCGCGCCCGCGGTGCCGAGATTCTGGCATACCTGTCCGGCGTTGGCATGACCGCCGACGCGCACAGTGTGGCGATACCGGAGCCCGACGGCGTCGCCGCGGCCAACGCGATGACTCAGGCGGTCCGGGATGCGGGACTGAACACAACCGACGTTGGCTATATCAACGCCCACGGTACCTCCACCGGGGCGAACGACCGCACCGAGACGATAGCGATCAAGCGCGCATTTGGTGATCACGCCTACCGGCTGGCGGTGAGCTCAAACAAGTCGATGATCGGCCACACTTTGGGTGCGGCGGGAGCGGTAGAGGCGGCGGCAACGGTCCTGACGGTAAAACACGGAGTGCTCCCCCCGACGATTAACTACACCACCGCCGACCCGGAATGTGATCTGGACTATGTGCCCAATACCGCCCGGGACGCGAAAGTGGCAGCGGCGATTTCCAACTCCTTCGGGTTTGGTGGCCAGAACTGCTCGCTCCTGTTTACGCCGGAATAGGGAAGGGCGCGGCTGACGGCGGCGGTTTACACGTGTCCCTGGTCGATCATCGCCTCGGCGACGCGGACAAACCCGGCGATGTTGGCGCCGTCCACGTAATTCCCCTTCGTGCTGTATCGCTCGGAGTTGTGCAGTGCCAGATCGTGAATGCGCTTCATGATGACCCGCAGTTCGCTGTCCACTTTGGAGCGTTCCCAGCGCAGACGTGAGCTGTTCTGGGACATCTCCAGACCGGAGACGGCGACGCCGCCGGCGTTGGTTGCCTTTGCGGGGCCGTAGAGAATGCCTTGATCGAGAAACAGGTTCACCCCCGCTTCGGTAGTTGGCATATTGGCGCCTTCAGCCACCAGGGTGACGCCGTTGTCCAGCAGGTTTTGCGCGTCTTTCTCGTTGATCTCGTTCTGTGTGGCGCTGGGAAATGCGCAGTCCGCCGGGATCTTCCACAGCGGGTTGTGGTCGCGGTCAGCCTCCACCGGATAGTAGTGGGCGTCGGTATACGTTTCGATATACTCGGCGATTCGGCCGCGGCGGTACACCTTGAGCTGCTTCACGAACTCCAGTTTTTCGCGATCGATCCCGGCCGGGTCGTGAATGAAGCCGTTGGAGTCGCTGAACGTGACGACCCTGGCGCCGAGGTCCAGCAGTTTTTCCGCCGTAAAAAGCGCGACGTTACCGGAGCCGGAGACCAGGCACGTTTTGCCCTCCAGCGTTTCCGATCGCGTGGCCAGCATAAACTGTGAAAAATAGATCACTCCGTAACCGGTCGCCTCGGGACGGATGTGCGATCCGCCCCATTCCAACCCCTTGCCGGTGAGAATACCGGAAAACTGGTTGCGAATCCGCTTGTATTGACCAAAGAGAAACCCGATCTCC
>JAQIBO010000519.1 GCA_027859055.1 Spirochaeta sp. | reverse complement strand
TCGGGGTTGAGAAATCGCTCAAAGAGCAGGCCGTACTGTAATGGATCGATATCGGTGATCTTGAGGGCGTAGGCGACGATTGAACCTGCCCCGGAACCGCGGCCGGGACCAACGGGAATGTCGTTATCCCGTGCGTATTTAATGAAGTCCCATACGATCAGGAAGTAGCCGGTAAAATCCATCGAAGTGATCACACCCAGCTCATAATCAGCCCGCGCGCGGATTTCGTCGCTCACCGGGTTGTAGCGCTCCTTCAGTCCCTCGGTCACCAGGTGGCGGAGGTATTCATCTTTTTCCTGAAACGTTGCCGGGATCTCGTACACCGGGAATTTGGGACCCGGAAGATCGATTTCCAGGTTGCACCGCTCGGCGATCGCAACGGTGTTGGAGAGCGCCTCGGGATGCTCCGGAAATATCTGGCGCATCTCCGTCGCATCCTTGAGGTAGAACTCCTCAGTGGAAAACTTGAAGCGATTCGTCTCCGACTTTTTGCGGTTGCTCCCGATGCACAGCAGAACGTCCTGGGCGTTCGCGTCCGCCCGGGAAATGTAATGGGTGTCGTTGGCCGCAACGAGGGGGACGTCTGCCGCGCGTCCCAGTTCGGTGAGCATTTCGCCAAGGACCTTCTGCTCGGGGATACCGTTGTTGGTGAGTTCGAGATATACGTTCTCGTCTCCGTACACACGCTGATACCACGTGAGCAGTTCCCGCGCCTCATCCCTTCGGTTTGCAAGGAGCAACCGCGGGATCTCTCCGGAAAGCGACCCGGTCAGCATAAGGAGTCCCTCGCTGTGTGCTTCCATCACCTCGTGGTCGATGCGGGGGCGGTAGTAGAACCCCTCCAGGTACCCGATCGATGACAGACGAATGAGGTTTTTGTACCCCTCTCGGTTGCGGGCAAGCAGGACGACTTTTCCGTTTCGATTGGCCCCGTCGAGACCGGACTTGCGATGTCGGGAGCTGGGGGCGACGAAAAAATCGCATCCGATGATCGGTTTGATCTCCCGTTCGCGACAGGAGTGGTAAAACGTGAGCGCCCCGAAGAGGTTCCCGTCATCGGTCAGGGCGAGGGCGGGCATCTGAAGATCACTCGCCCGCCGAACCATGCCGGAAATACTGGCGGCTCCTTTCAACAGAGAGTAGTCGGAATGGTTGTGGAGGTGAACGAAGTCAGACACGCCACCATAGTAGCCTACCACCGGTCCCATCGGAAAGCGGTCCGACCGGAAACTACCGGAGTTTTTGCAGGAACTCCCGGAGGCCGTTTGAAGCGCGCCAGCGTCCGATATCGTTCAGGGCGCTTCCGAAATAGGGATGGCTCTCGAGCACGCCGATAACACTGCGGCTTTCCCGTTCGGTCAAAGGAATTGAGCGACCGACCAGATCCATCTCCGCCTCACGCAGACGGATCTGCGACGTCCCGTTCATGACCAGGACAAAGCGAAACTCGCTGATCTCCGATTTGTCTATTGACGCGGCGCAGATGACGGCCAACGATTCGGTGCCGACCGGAAAGGGTGTTCCGTAGTTGTGCAGTGACCAGTGGGTCCATGGATGGAGGGGAATACGTACCCGCGTCAGGATCTCTCCCGGTGCGATGCGTACGCCCCCGGAGGGGTCGCGGAACTGGTTTAACGTGACCCAGCGGCTGTTTCCCTGCCGACGCAGCTCGACACGGGCGTCGAGCATCTGCAGACACGCGGTGATCGGGAGAATCGTACCGGGAATGCAGATCGCCCCGCCGATGCTGGCGAGGTTTCTCAGCGGTGGGGGGCCGATCTGGTGAAGGGTGTCCACCACCAGTTGGGGGAGAAAGCGCCGTCCCACCGTATACAGCCGTTCCATCGGTACCGTTGAGCCCACCTCAACCTGGATGTCGCTGCGCACAACCCGGCGGAGTTCCCGGACTCGATGCAGGGAGAGGATTTCACCCGTCTCGTCCCGATTCGCCGGTTGTGACCACCAGGTTCCACCGGACCAGATCTGCAATGACGGATGTTTCCGCAGGATCTGTAACGCCTCACCCAGTGTTTCCGGAACGGAAACGGGTCCGTCGGCGCCCTGTCTGGTGCGGTCACCCCGGTTGCTCATTGCGCCTCCTCTTCTGTACGCGACCGGCCAGCCGGGTTGCCCGTTCAAATTCGTCCCGGCTGATACAGCGACTGGTGATGTGCCTGCTGTAGTCCCGCAGTTCCGCATCGGTTGGTATTGAGACTTCCGACAGCAGTTGATACGCCAGCATTATCAGCGCCGGCAGAGCTTCCTGGCACCGGTTCACGCCGATCTTGTCGAACGCCTTCCGGATATCCCGGAACAGCGAGTCGTGTTCCAGCCCGGAGATGTCCCGGACCGTCATACCGTCAACGCGAAAGACGGGGACGGAGCACGCCGGTACAACTCTGCCGCCGAGAAGGATGCTGCAGCGTAAACAGCGTCCGTTCAGACATGGTCCGTCCTGGGAACCACCGGGGGTCAGATGGTTCAACAGGCTCTCATGCGGATTGGCCTCAATCGTTCGTTCAGTATCGTTGTGCACAAAGGTGATCTTCACAGTTACTCGTCCTGAAAGAGGCGCAGAATGTGCGCCGGTTGTACGGGAAGACTGTCCAGATAGAGCCCGGAGGCCTGAGACAGCGCGCTCACAAGAGCTGCCGGTACGGTGTTGAACGGCAGTTCGCCGATCCCTACCGGGCCATCACGACGGAGCTGGTTCAGAAAAACGATTTTGATTCGTGGTACGGGACCGCGAAACGCGGTGTTGTAGCTGCGCAACGTCTCGCGGTCCGCAACCCGTGACAGATCAAGCAGGCTTTCGTGGAGCGTCCAGTTCAGAGCGTGGTAAATCCCGCGCCGGAGTTCCGCCTCCGCCATTCCCCGATCGAGAATCCGTCCGGCATAAATCGCCATCGTCACCGAACGGACGTCGATCTCCATCCGTGCCGGACGGAGTACCGCTTCAACCGCGGTACCACCAACAGACTGCAGGGCGTCCACCGGAGTACGCGTACCGTGTCCGCCACGCATCGTCCGCCGGACGGTGATCGGCAGCGGTTCCCGGAAACGTTGCTTCTGAATCGCCTGGCATGCTGAGGCGATTGCCCGCGGCACCAGCGTGACGCCACGGGAAAAGAGGCGCGGTCCGCTATCGTGCAGGTTGGAGTCAAACCCTGTCTCCAGAAGCACCTGGTCCCGCTCGATCCCAAGGTCCTGGGCGACGAACGGATGCCACGCCGCCTGCAGGCGGGCGGTGGGGGTGGGCACACTGCAATAGAGGTGTGCGGTACCGTCCGCGTTGAGGCGCACCGTGACCGCTCCGGTTTCCCGCGCGGAGGTCATGCCGCACTGCTGTTCGCTCAGGGCGCAGCCGATACCGCGGAGCGCCGCCGAGTCCCACGGGAGTTGCACCCGGCGTTTGCGGATCAGTTCGTTTGCGCTGTACCGCCGGTGAAAATCCGATTCGGCGGCGAGGGTCTTGCAAAGCTCCACCATAACCGGCCATTCGGTCCGCAGGTGCCGCCGGCGCCATTCGATCGGGTCCTCCTGGGCGATTTCGGCGAGTCGGTTCCAGTGGACCTCCCGGGCGAAGGAAATCGGTGCCGAGGCGACCCCTTCAAATGCACCCATTGGAAGGTTCGGCGATATAACCAGCTTCGCCTCGTGTTCTACCGGTCCCGGCTCGTAAAACGACGTTGCGGCGATGCGCAGACGGTCGCGTATTTCGTCTTTCAGAATCGCGTGAGCTCCCAGTTTCATCTCCACGCGCAGGGAGTTTGACAGAACAGTTCCGTCCTCGCCCAGGCGGCTCGCCCACTGAATACGGGCGGGGGCGCGCCCGCCGGAGACAAACCCCTGGTCACGTCTCAGGGCGATGCGTGCCGTTTCACCCTGGGTGATCGCGGTTACCGCGGCGATGATCGCCAGCAACGCGGGAACGACGATCGCCCCGTCACGATTTCCCGACGGGGTCTCGCACGCCAGATGGACCGCCCGCACGGGAACCCGCAGCGCCGTGGCGACCGATTGCCTCACGTGCGCAGGCCACTGACACGGGACGGTGATGTGAACACCTTTTCCCGTCGGCGTCGCCTCGGCCCACAGGGGAGCGTCCGCCATGTGGAGTTGGACACCTGTCTGGTAGATGCCCTCGACTATCTCGTATGCACCGTCGGCGCCGGTTGCTTCGCCGCTCTGATCCCGTATCGGGCCGTCGATCTCTGTGCCGCCGCCACGGAGGGGCTGACCGGCCCCCGTGTCGGCGTCCCGGTCAGGACCACCCGCCTGCTTGATCGTCATGGCCACTGAGTCTGCGGTTCGCCAGTCGGGACCGGTGACAACGCCGATCATTTCACCGCGATAACTCGCCTCCTCCGGGAGTACGGGTATCGATTCAAACGGCGGGGCGAGAAACAGGTTCGTTTCAAGGTCTGCGTTGCAGAGAATACGAACACCCGGAGGGAGTTCTTCACTGTCGCGTAACGTTCCGGTAAGCGTTGCGCCGACGTGGTGAGACAGGATGACGCGACCGTACAGCGTGTTTTTCACTTCACACCCTCACGGATCCCGTCGCGGATCACCCGGACGACGGTATCTGCGACCGTGTGTTGCTCTGCCGGTGAAATATCCGGGTACAACGGCAGGCTCAGGATCTCTCCAAAACGCCGATCCGTGTGCGGAAGTGCGGCGGTTGCCGCCGGGTAACGATTGGCCCAATAGGTCATCCGGTGGAGCGGGGTGTAATGAACGGAGACCCCGATTCCCGCATCCTGAAGCGCCGCGGCAAGATCGTCCCGATCGCGGTGGCCTCCGGCGAGGCGCAGAATGAAGAGATGCCAGGCGTGCCCCTCCTGATCCCGAGGCAACGTTACCTGGTTCTCCCGTTCCAGCGGTAAAAGAGATTCACGATATCGCTCGGCGGCGTCCCGGCGGGCCGCCAGGAGTGAGTCCGCCCGGCGAAGTTGTACTCGCCCGATCGCCGCGGCGATATCGGTCATGTTGTACTTGAAGCCCGCCTCCACAACGTCGTACTGCCAGCGCCCGCGCGGATCCGAGTAACGGTCCCACGCCTCCCGGTCTATTCCGTGGAGGCGCATCGTTCGCACCCGTTCCGCGATCGCTGCGTCGGCGGTCACCAGCATGCCGCCCTCACCGGTGGTGATCGTCTTGTTGGCGTAAAACGAGAACACACCCACATCGCCAAGAGTACCGGCATAGCCCGCCGCGGTGCGCGAGGGGAACGCGTGCGCGGCGTCCTCGACAAGGACGGCATCGTAGCGTCGTGCCACGTCGCGGAGCGCCTTCATGTCGGCGACCTCACCGGCAAGGTGTACCGCGATAATCGCCGATACACGGCCACCGCCGGCGACTGTTGCAGCCGCCACGCGTTCAACGTCAACGGGGTCGATGAGCATGCCGTCTGCGGTGATATCGGCAAAAGCGATCTCCGCACCGAGATAGCGCGCCACCTCGGCGGTGGCGGTAAACGTCATGCTCGGGACGATCACCACATCTCCCGGGCGCGTCCCCGTCGCTTCCAGAGCGAGGTGCAGCCCGGCGGTCGCGCTGTTTACTGCCAGCGCGTGGGGTGCGCCGATGAACGCGCCAAACTCGCGTTCAAACGCCTGTGCCTCACTGCCGGTGGTGAGCCAGCCGCTGCGCAGGACCCGCGCGACGGCGTCAATCTCTGCTTCGCCGATAGAGGGGCGGGCAAACGGGATCGTCGTCACATCAGTACTCCGGCTCATCGGGATCTGTTCTGAGCTCCGGGAAGACACCATGTAACACTGCGCGCAACCTCCAGCGATTACGATACTCCGTCGGACGTGATTGGTCAAAGAAACACACCGGTCGCAACGCCTCGATCGTATCGTTCACGGAGGCGATCGCCGCCGGCGCATCCGAGGGGCGGTGGACGGTAATGATCCGGTCCGACAGCAATCCGCCGCTCTTTTCATACGGATCAAACAGCGTTTCATGCCGTTTTTCTCCGGGGCGGAGTCCGATCTCCTCGATCGGAATGTCCCGGCCCGGTTCATACCCGTAGAAGCGGATCATCTGTTCCGCCAGATCCCTGATGTTGATCGGATCGCCCATATCAAGGACGTAGAGCTGCCCCCGTCGCCCGGCGCCGCCGGCCTGCAGGACCAGCGACACCGCCTCGGGAATCGTCATGAAAAACCGGCTTGCCGCGGGGTCCGTTATCGTCAGCGGACCACCCTTTTCGATCTGGCGCCGAAAGAGCGGCAGAATGCTTCCCCGCGAGCCAAGGACGTTGCCGAAGCGCACCACCATGCCCGCGGTGGGACAGTCGCTGTCACCGTCGCCGTCGCCGTCGCCGTCGCGGATGATCTCCTCCGCCAGCCGCTTGCTCGCGCCGTAGACACTCCCCGGCGCAACCGCTTTGTCGGTGGAAACGAGGACCAGGCGGCCGACTCCGTTCTCCGCCGCCGCCTCGCGGAGGTGCATCGTCCCGAATACGTTGTTCTGGATCGCCGCCACGGGGTTTGCCTCCATGAGCGGTACGTGTTTGTACGCCGCGGCGTGGAAGATCACATCCGCCTTGAGCCGCCTGAGGAGGAAGCGGGTATAATCACGGTCGGTGAGCTCACCGACGATCGGAACGATACGCGCACTTTCACCCACTCCCTCTTCCTGGAGGAGCCGCAGTTCCGCATCGATCTCGTAGACGCTGTTTTCACCGTGCCCCATGAGGTACAGGCGCTCAGCGCCACCGTAGAGGAGCTGCCGGGCGAGCTCGCTGCCGATACTCCCGCCGGCGCCGGTAATCAGGACGCGTTTTCCCCGCAGATAGGCGAGCGCCTCGCGCAGGTTGATGTTGACCGGCGTTCGTCCGAGCAGATCCTGCGGGTCTATCTGTCGCGTCTGAATAAAGTGCGCTTCATCGCCGGCAATTTGCGAAATCGTCGGGAGAATGCGGATCCGGTCGAAATTTCCGCGCCGCAAAATCGCGTACAACCGGCGGAGCGCGTCCCGGGAGGCGCTGGGAATCGCGATCAGCGCCTCATCGGCAGGTGTCTTTTCAACGAGAGAGGCGATCTGGTCGATCGGGCCAAGGACAGGTATGTCGTCGATTCGGGTACCGATTTTCGTTGGATCATCGTCAAGAAACGCGACCACCGTGCCAACAACACCCTTTTCGGTCAGTTCCCGGGCGATGCCTCTTCCGGCAAATCCCGCCCCGATAACGTAAATCCGGGGTGTACTCATGCAGACGCCTCACCGACCGGCTCTTTCCCGGGAGCCATTATTTCGAAGCCGAGATCGATGAGAAACGAGTTATCGTACATATCAAGCTTGATCTTGGCGCGGCCCTTGCGGCGGTCGACCTTCACAACCAGTCCCTCCAACCCTTTGAGCGGTCCGTCCTTCACAACGATCCGGTTGTTCTCGTCGAAGGTGACTCGCGATTCCTCGACGATCTCTCCAAAGGAGAGAAAATGCTTGATCAGGGCGGCGTCATCTTCCGAAAGGGGCCGAATATCGGTGTTGCTTTTCAGAAAACGGACAAACCCGGTTGTCCGCCGGATCTCCCGGAACAACGGTGGGGACACGTGGTCGCTTTCGAGAAAGACGTATCCCGGAAACATCGGCGCCAGAGACGGACGACGGCGCCCCTTTTTCCGGATCATCAGTTTCCGGCGCGGCCACCAGAACCGATACTCCGCCTCTCCGTCGAGACGTCTGGTGATCGCCTGTTCGGCGAGGGAGATAAACTGTTTTTCATCTCCGGTCATTACCTGTAGTACGTAAAATTCGTTCGCCATGGGTGTATTCGTGTCAAAATACCACGCTACGGACACCGTCGCAATCCTTACCCGCAATCCTTATCCGCCTTCCTCCCCCGCCATCGGCACGAGGAGAATCTATCTCCCGTTAAACACCGCAATGGTACATGCCGATGCTTGTATCAGAGGTGACATGAGATGACTAAACGGCAGAAATACGGACTCCTCGCGATTCTGCTTTCATGCGCGTTGTATGCACCGTTGGCAGCCCAGAACAGCTGGGAAGGTACCGCCGTGGTCGGACGATACGGCGAATTCCCGCCGGGCGGACTGTACGTCGCGTCCAACACGTTTCCCCTTAATTCGATGGTAAACGTAACCAACACCGGTAATGGAAAAAGTGCGCGTCTGATCGTGGCCAAAGCGGTGGACGATCCCGGAGTGTTCATGCTGCTTTCCGAGGCTGCCGCGGGCGAACTCGGCGTTACCTCCCGGGACACCGTCGGCGTACGGGTGGAGCCGGTGCAGATGCCCGGACTGACCTCAGTTAATCCGAATCAGGACCTGCCGTTCCATCCCGACCCTGATATCAATCCCGCCGCGAGTCTCGGCGACCCCAACGCATCGATTATTCGGCCTGAGGACCCCGCCGCCGCTGCCGGCGTCGCCGGGGCTGCAGGTGTTGCCGGCGCGGCGATTGCAGCCGGTTCCGGAGACGACACCGACGAGGACCCGACTGACGAGGAGCCGATCGACGATGAACCA
>JAQIBO010000439.1 GCA_027859055.1 Spirochaeta sp. | reverse complement strand
TGCGGCTGTGGGTGGAATACGCCGCGGCTACGTCCACTTCGCCCGCGTCGACGGGGCGGTAGAGCAGGCGGTACTGCATCGGCAGGACATCGTCAAACTCAATGCCGTAGTGCTCGCTCCAGCCGGGGTAGGCGTCAGGACGGATATCAAAATTGTCGTCACCGGCAAGGACCCAGTCCTCCGCCAGCCCCGCGAGGTCGCTGGCGTTCTCAAGGCCGTGCTCCTCGGCGGTTTCCTCCCGCACCACCATGACGTAGGTGTTGTTAAAACCGAGAGAATCCGACCAGGTGTAACCGAACTGCTCTTCAAACCCGTCCTTGACGTACTGCCATGTGTCCTCGGCGCTCAATTGTTCGCCCTCGTAGCGCAATACCCCGGTGAGCTGCGTCCCGGTCCACGTGGGGTACACGTCGATCTCGTTGGACTCCATCGCCTGGTGCAATACAGACGAACCGGTAAATCCGGTGTTAATCGTCGCGTTGTACGGCGTCTCCTCCTCAATGAGAATCCTGGCCATGTGGCCGAGAATCACCATCTCGTTGACATCCTGCGCGGCCACCCGAATTGTGGCGCCTTCCGCCTGTCCACTTGCAAATACCGCCCCGCCGGCCAGTGCCAGCGCCATAAGAACCATCAAACCAGTAGAAATTCGTCGCATCGTATAACTCCTTTTGCTTCGAACGTTTTGTTTACGCATGTTGCGCCTCCTTCTTTGCTATCCGGCGCGCACGCCGGTCGGGACTTACGTGGTTTTGAAACCAGCGCAGTCCATAATCCGCTACCAGGGCGAGCATCGTCGCCGGGAGTGCCCCGGCGAGAATTACCTCGTTCCGAATCGCCGAGAGGCCTGAGAAGATGAGTCGTCCCAGCCCCCCGCCGCCGATCGCCGCGGCCAGCGCGGCGGTACCGATAATCCACACCGAGGCGACGCGGATTCCGGAAATGATGATCGGCATCGCCAGGGGAATCTGAACGCGGGTCATAATCTGAAACTCCGTCATTCCCATCCCGCGCGCGGCGTTGGTCAGTTGCACCGGTACATTTTTAATACCGGTGTAGGTGTTCTGCAGGACCGGGAGCATCGCGTAGAGAAACAGTGCCGCTATCGCGTTGTCATTCCCGATACCGAACACGAAGATCAGGAAACCGAGAAGCGCCAGGCTTGGAATCGTCTGAAAGACGTTTGCCACGGCGATCACGTATGGGGCGATCTTGTCGTTCCGGGTGAGATAGATACCGAGGGGCAGGCAGAACGCGACCGTCAGTCCCAGGGCGATTCCCGATATCGTGATGTGTTCCCAGGTGAGACTCAGCACCCGCGGCCACTGTTGGGACAAGAACGTAATGAGAAGCGTGAAAAAACTGTCGTTCATTGGGCACCTCCACCCCGGGTGAGTCGGGAAATGGTGAGACGGGCGACGCCGCCGTTGGTAATGACACCGGCGAGGGTGCCGTCTTCCCTGATGACCGGAACCGGCGCATCGAGATCAACCAGCAGTACCGCCGCATCGCGCACCGTTGCCTCCGGCTGCGTCAGTTTCCGGTCGCGCCGGCCGAGCCCCTCAACAGAAGTTCGCTTTTTGCGTTCCGCCTCCAGGAGGTCGGCCAGGTACATCATCCCGTGCCACCGTCCGCGCCGATCAACGACTTGGGCGGTCTCACGGCTCAGCTCTTCAAGCCGTTCCAGTACCCATGTCGGATCGGTATCCGGCCAGACCTGCAACGGCGCCTCCTCAATCAGTGTATCCACCGGACCTTCCGGCGAGATCTGCGACAATCGGTCTTCGCCGATGAAACTCCGGACAAACTCGTTCACCGGTTCGTTCTGGAGGTGGTCCGGAGAACCCATCTGCTCCACCGCGCCGCGGCGCATTAACACCACGCGATCGCCAAGTTTGAGCGCTTCGTCGATATCGTGGGTCACAAAAATGATCGTCTTCTGCACCCGCTGTTGCAGCTCAAGCAGCTCCTGCTGCAAGTTTGCTTTGGTGATCGGATCAAGCGCACCGAACGGCTCGTCCATCAAAACCACATCAGGATCCGCCGCGAGGGCGCGGAGCACCCCGATCCGTTGCTGCTGCCCGCCGGACAGTTGCGCCGGCAGGCGGTGGCGGTAGACGGTGGGGTCGAGGCCGGAAAGGGCGAGCAGTTCGTCAACGCGCTCACGGGTGCGCTTTTTTCGCCAGCCGAGAAGGTGTGGGACCGTGCCGATGTTTTCTTCCACGGTCAGATGCGGCAAGAGGCCGATTTCCTGAATCACATAGCCGATGCCGCGGCGGAGTTCGACGGGATTTACGCCGCTTACATCCTGTCCGCCAACCAGAACGGTGCCCTCGGTCGGTGTTTCCAGATGGTTGATCATCTTGAGGCTGGTTGTCTTTCCGCACCCCGACGGGCCGATAAACACGACGAACTCCCCGCGCTCAATTGTCAGGTTGAGCTGGTCCAACGCCCGGGTTCCGTCGTCATAGACCTTGGTCACATTCTGAAATTCAACCACCAGATACCTCCTGGGTATGTAGTTCCGCGAGAAAGCGCGTGTTTTCCGCCGCCGTACCAACCGATACGCGCAGGTGTCTGGGGTAGCCCCAGCCGGCGCAACTGCGGACGATCACCCCGCGATGCAAGAGTTGGCGCGCCACCTCGTCGGCGGGCGCCGCCTCGTCAGGCGGGGCGTTCGGACCCGCGTCGCCACCCTCCGGCAGCTCAAAGAAGACGAAATTGGTCTGCGACGGCGTAACCCGCGCGCCCAGCGCGGTCAGCTCACGTTCCAGCCGCGCCCGTTCCGCGGTGATCTTGCCAAGCGCCGTGCGGACGGAATCCATACCGCTCTGGAGCGTTGCCAGCGCCCCGGCGATTCCAACGCGGTTGGCGTTAAACGGTTCCGCTACCGTGTCGATCGCACCTATCGTCTCCGGTGCCGCGATCGCGTACCCGAGACGCGCACCGGCCAGGCCGTACGCCTTGGAAAAAGTGCGGACCACGATGATCCGCGCCGGCGGCCCGGCGCCGTGTGATTCGGCGTCCACCAGACCGGACCAGTCGGGCAGCTGTGTCGCGTCGGCAAACTCGGCATACGCCTCATCCAGCACCAGCCATCCATCCTCCGGCAGGGCGTCAAGTATCGGCTGCAGATCCCGTTGCGTCGCCACCGTTCCCGTCGGATTGTTGGGATTACACAACCAGACGACCTTGGTACGCGGTGTAATCGCCGCGATCAGACCGGCCACATCAACGCGGTATTCCGCGGTGAGCGGGACGGCGCGGATCTCCGCACCCATAAAGCGGCTGATCTCCCGGTACAGCCCGTAGGTTTCATCGGGCAGCACCACCTCGTCGCCGGGCTGGATAAACATCCGCGCGATCGTCTCCAGCATTCCGCCGGCGCCGTGGGCGATCGCGATATGATCTGCCGTCAGGTCGTACAGCTCGGCGATGCGGTTCCGAAGCTCCACAAAGCTGCTTTCCGGGTAGGTGTGGATCTGGCCCAGCGCTTCGGTCATCGCCTTCAGCGCTTCCGGAAACGGCGCGTGAGGGTTTTCATTGGAGCCGTGTTTGATCTCCTCATCCAGTCCGAGTTCACGCTTTACCTGCTCAATCGTCTTGCCGGAAACGTAGGGATGCACGTCAACGATCGTCGGTCGTACTCCGGGAATCGGGAGGCGCCGGGAACCGCTCATCGGTCGCCCCCTGTGGTCGCGTCCGCGGGCGAGGCCGCTTCCTTGCCGGCCGTCGCCGTCCCGGCCACCTCAAGCACCGTCGGTCCCGGCCGTTTCAACGCCGCGCTGAGCAGCTCCCCAAGGGTAGTCACATCGACGATCCGTTCCGCCGCGGCACCGTAGGAACG
>JAQIBO010000429.1 GCA_027859055.1 Spirochaeta sp. | reverse complement strand
CCCCCGCGCCCCGGTACCGTACCGCCCATGGACACCCTGGCAATTGACAATTCCGCCGTCCTGCTCGCCTTCGGCCTCACCCTGTTTGCCGGCCTCTCCACCGGCATCGGCAGCCTCTTTGCGTTCTTTGCCCGGGAAACCGACCACCGCTTCCTCCCCGGCCTCGCAGAACCGGTTGGCGCCGTTATCGGATACCTCATCCTCCTGCCCTTCATGAACGTGAAACGGATAATCGAACTGCCGTTCCGCGGCGTACTGCACCCCGCCCAGCGCGGAACACCGGATCGGGCGGCTTGTCTGGAACAATTAATAAAGGAGCGTGATCGTTTATGAAACACTGGGTTATCGGGAGCCTCAACGTAGATCTGGTTGTGGATGTGGCCCGCTTTCCGGACCCCGGAGAAACGGTTCGGGGCACCGGATTCAACACCTTTCTCGGTGGCAAGGGCGGCAATCAGGCGATGGCACTCGCCCGCCTCGGGGGACAGCCTTCCGTTATCGGGCGCGTCGGAGACGACCAGTTCGGCCGGACCTACCGGGACTCCCTCGCCGCCGCCGGCGCAACCGTGGAGGGAATCGCCACCGACGATGCCGAACCCACCGGGACCGCCCTCATAGAGGTGGAGACCGCCGGCAACAACCGGATCGTTATCGTCTCCGGTGCCAACGGAACGGTGACGCCCGAGTGGGTGGCGCCGCACCTGAACGCGGTCGAGCGGGGAGACACGGTACTCCTGCAGTTGGAAATCCCGATGGAAACGGTGGAGGCCGTCGTCAGTGCGGCACGGGACCGCGGCGCGGTGGTGATCCTGGATCCCGCCCCCGCCGACACCGTCGCCGACAAAACGCTCCGTGGCATCGACTGGATCACCCCCAACGAGCACGAAGCATCGGTCCTCACCGGAATCGACACCTCCGATGACAGCGGGCTGCGTCGGGCGGCGGTGGAGCTGCAGCGGCGCGGCGTCGGAAACGTCGTGATCAAAGCCGGCGCGCGGGGCGCCCTGTACCTGGCACGCCACCTGGACGCGCCGCTGATGATTCCATCGTTCTCCGTATCGGTTGTGGACACCACCGCCGCGGGTGACTCGTTTAACGCCGGACTCGCCTGGGCGCTCGGGGAGGGAGCAACCGGTGAGGATGCGATACGCACCGCCGCAGCCACAGCGGCGCTCAGCATTACCGGAAAAGGCGCCCAGTCGGCGATGCCCGACGCGGAAGCGGTCCGGCGGCTGCTTGAAAAACAGGGCTGACACCGTACCGACGGAAACCGCGGGTTTATGCAGCTTTTTCTGCATAAAGATACGCCGCGCCACTTGACGCACTCCAGAAACCCGGGTAGTTTCTCTCCAATATGTTTGTTACGCCTGTGACCGCACACAACCACACCCCGCTTTCCTCAACGACAAAGACGAAAACGACGAAGACGTCTCAGGGTGGTGCGGCCGGCATGTGCAGCGGGACGGTCGCATAGTAACTGTCCACCCACTTTGTTGATTATTGCCCCGCAAATGCGGGGCTTTTATTTTGGTGCGCCCGGCAGGGCGCATCGCCCGGATCAAACACGTGACGAGAACGACAGGAGGTTTGTATGCAGGACGGGTATCGAGTAGCAGTTGTCGGAGTAACCGGTGCAGTAGGGCAGGAGATCCTCTCCATTCTGGAGACGCGATCGTTTCCCGTCCGGGAGCTGATTCCCGTGGCGTCGGAACGCAGCCGGGGCAAGACGGTCTTCTTCCGCGGCAAGGAGATCACGATCCAGCCGGTGAAACCAGGGCTGTTCGCCGGTGTCGACCTTGTGCTCGCCTCGGCGGGCAGCTTCGTGACCGCCCAGATCGCTCAGGAAGTGGTTGACGCCGGTGCCGTTCTCATCGACAACTCATCCCAGTTCAGGATGGAACCGGAGGTACCCCTGGTGGTCCCGGAGGTGAACGCCCACGCCCTCGCCGGGCACCGCAACATCATCGCCAACCCCAACTGCAACGCAGCCATTCTTTCACCGGTCCTTGGTCCGCTCCATCGGGAATTCGGCATTGAGCGCCTCTTTGTGGCAACCTACCAGGCGGCAAGCGGTGCGGGACACCGGGCGATGGTGGAACTCCAGGAGGAGTCCGCGGCGGTCCTTGCCGGGCGTCCCCACGAGAACTCGGTCATACCCTACCAGTACGCGTTCAACGTCTTTCTCCACAACACAGAGCTCATGGACAACGGCTACGTCACCGAAGAGTGGAAAGTGATCAGCGAACTCCGCAAGATCCTCGATGAGCCCGCCCTGCCGGTCAACGTCCACTCCGTCCGCGTCCCGGTGATGCGCTCCCACGCGGAGGTTGTCAACGTGGAACTCGCCGGAACTCCCTCGGTAGAGGAGCTCTACACGCTTCTGGGCGCCGCTCCGGGAGTGGCTGTCTACGGTACCGACGGATGGGACGAGCACGGCCTCGGCCCCACCCCCGTCGGCGCGGCGCACACCGACGACGTCCTCGTGGGACGGGTTCGTCGGGATCACACCGCGGACAACCGCTACGACATCTGGCTCACGGGAGACCAGCTGCGCAAAGGCGCCGCCCTCAACGCCGTCCAGATCGCGGAAACACTCCTGCCGGTGTCGGCGTGCTGTGTGTAGGGTCGGTGGCGGACACCCGGTCGGGGACACTGTTATAACAGCGCGCCAACGAGCCGACCGGCCAACACGTGTAAACCCCTCCTCGGACTTGAAGACGGGTTCAAGAGGACGTACTATCGATCGCGGTGGTGCATGTCGGAAAGCGAGAGGAGGTGTACAGGTTATGGGAGTCAAATCGGTCCGGTTCAATTCAGATGAAGAGAAAGCGATTGCCACACTCACCGGGGCGTTTCACATGGACACATCCGCAGTTATCAAGAAGGCACTGTGGGAACTCTACGAAGACGTCCAGGACAAAGCGGTGATCGAAGCGTTTGAGGTACGAGAGGATGCCGGCGACACCGGTTTCGGCGCCATAGACGACGTGTTGGACCAGTCCCGCGCCGGGGGCTCATGGTCCGGGTAGGGCGGAACGTCTCCTCCGCGCGCCACCGCCGGGAAACACCTCTGCCAGATCAACGACGATCCGGTCGGTAACCGCGGCGGTAATCGTGTCGGCATCACCAAACGCGCCCACGCGGCGGTACGACCCATCCGCCTCCAGGCGGTAGACCTCCACAACCCGTTCGTCCGGGTCAACGATCCAGTACTCGCGAACGCCGGCGTCGCGGTACAGGTCAAACTTTCTTCCCAGGACGCAAGGTCGAGCAGGAAGCGCAGCTTCCGACCAGACGCGGTCGTGAAACCCGCTGTCCGGAGAGACGATCTCGATTACCAGATCCGGCGCACCGGTCATCCCCTGCTCGGTGAGCTTTTCAGGATCACAGATAACCGTCAGGTCCGGCTGAACCACTGTGGGCCGATCGTCCTCCGTATCCTGCGACAGCTTCACGTCAAACGGCGCCGGGTATACCTCGCATAGGGCACCGCGCAGCGCCTGGAAAAGCTGTCCATGAATTGCGCTCACCAGCCGCTGGTGCTCCCGCCGCGGCGCCGGACTCATCGCATAGGGAACTCCCTGAATCACTTCAATTCGCTCCCCCTCCGGCCAGGAGAGATAGTCCTGATAACTGTACCATTCCGCTTTTTCCGCACCGTTCATGCTTCCAATTGTACCTCGTGGATGGGGTAGCGCCAATTGACGCGCAGTCATAGGCAGTCGCGCCGAAGAGCGTTTCTCTGTGATCGTTGACCGATCGTCTCGAAGGATATAATATTTGAATATTCGGAGCGGTATTCCGAATATTCAATGTTTTTGGAGGATGGTCTTGATTTCTCGCCCCGGTTACCTGTCGAAACTCCACGTTGCCATCGGCCGATCTCCGATTACGGCGTTGCTGGGTCCGCGGCAGAGCGGCAAGACAACGCTGGCTCGCGTGATCGCCGGTGAACGGGAGAGCGCGGTCTTCGACCTTGAATCTCCCCGGGACGAGCGGCGCCTGCAGAACCCGGAGTTTGCGTTGAGTTCCCTGACGGGTCTCATCGTTATCGACGAAATCCAGTTCAGACCGGACCTTTTCCCGATACTGCGCGTTCTCGCCGACCGGGACGGCGGTACGACACAGTTCCTGATACTCGGGAGCGCTTCTCCCCACCTCCGGGACGGAGCATCGGAGTCCCTGGCAGGCAGAATAGAATTCGTCGACCTTACCGGGTTCCGGATCGACGAGGTTGGACCGGAAAACGTGTTGAAGCTCTGGGTCCGCGGCGGGTTCCCCCGATCCTACCTTGCGGAAACTGAGGCAGACAGTCTTGCATGGCGAGACGGATTCATCCGGACGTTTCTTCAACGGGATCTCGTGCAGTACGGCGTTCGGACTCCCGCAACGGTGATGAGACGATTCTGGACGATGCTGGCCCACTATCACGGGCAGACGTGGAACTCATCGGAGCTTGCTCGGGCTCTGGGACAAACCGACAAGACGGTGCGGGGATACCTCGATACCCTGACCGAGGCGTATATGATTCGGCAACTTCAGCCGTGGTTTGAAAACGTCGGGAAACGGCAGGTAAAAGCGCCGAAAGTGTATATCCGCGACTCCGGTCTTCTCCACGCACTTCTCATGCTGCATGACTTCCACGATCTGTCGGGGCATCCGAAAGTGGGGGCGTCCTGGGAAGGATTCGCGCTGGAGCAGGTGCTGCACATCCTCGATGTCTCCGATGCGTTCTTCTGGTCGGTCCACGGTGGCGGTGAGATCGATCTGTTGGTATTTGACCACGGACGAAGAGTCGGTTTCGAATTCAAGTACAGCGATTCTCCGACGATCACGCGGTCGATGCGAAATGCCGCGGACACCCTCAAACTGGATTCTCTCTGGGTTATCACCCCGGGACCGGCCTTCTATCCCGTTGAGGAGCGTCTGTACGTGTGCGGTCTCGCGGAGTTCCTGGTACGGTGGTCCAGCCGGGATTGAACGAAGCGTACCATGCTCACGCCGCACGGCGCACGCCACGCGCCACGCGCCACACGGTTGACGGCGGCATATCCTTGACAACGTCCGTGTTTATGGTCGGAATTTGCTCATGAAGACCCTGGCAAAGAGCAAATTCAAGGCGAAGATGCTTGAAATCATGCGGGAAATCGAGGCAACCGGGGAGGAGATTGTCGTCACCGACCACGGGAGGCCGTGTATCGTCATAGGGCCGTATGTACCGAAGCGTGATGCATCGAAGCGTGATGTACGGGAGGTCTTTGACGATATGGACGGCCGGTTGATCCTTCACGAGGACCCCGATCTGCCTACTCTGAATGAATGGAATGACACGTGACGATTCAGACCCGCTTGACGGAGTGGTCCTCGATACGTCGGCACTTCTGTACTGGACCCTCGCACCGGATCGGCTTACACCGCGGGCAAAAAGAGATATCGACGTTGCGAAGAACGTGGAGGTCCTCTCGGTTTCCCTGTGGGAAATCGCCCTGAAACACCGGAAAGGTGCGCTGGAGCTTCCGGGAACGATCGACGAGTACCAAAAGCGCCTCCTCACGGTGGAGCGGTTGCACATTCGCAGTCTTGACGCCTCCCTTGCTGTCGCCGGGGCCCTGCTGGACTGGACGCACCGTGACCCGGCGGATCGGTGGATCACGGCGCTGGCAATGCGTCGTGAAGCACCCCTTATCACGTCGGACCGGACGATCAGGGAC
>JAQIBO010000331.1 GCA_027859055.1 Spirochaeta sp. | reverse complement strand
CCGCCGCCCCGCGCGGACCCGCCGCCCCCCGCGGACGCCGGCTGTGGCGTCATCTTTGTCGGTAACCTTATCCCGCGTAAAAACGTGCACCGTCTTATCCGCGCCGTTCAGGCGCTCCCGCATGTGCGCCTGGATCTTTACGGCAACGACGCAACCGATCCGCGCTACACGCGCCGCCTCCGGCGCATGATCGCGGGGGGCGGTCTTGGGGAGCGCGTCACAATTCACGGCCGCGTTTCCGACGAGACCCTGGCCGCCGCCTACCGGCACGCTGATCTCCTCGCGGCGCCCTCGGCGTATGAGGGGTTTGGTATCGTCTATCTGGAGGCGCTCTCGCAGGGGGTTCCCGTTATCGCCGGGCGGCGCGGTGGGGCGGCGGAGATCGTCACCTCCGCTGACGCCGGCGCACTGGTGTCCCCCCGTGTCGGACCGATCGTTCGTGCGATACGGCGGGTGTGCGGAAATGGGGAGCGGCGGGGAGACCGGCGCCGTACCGCGTGGCAGCGTTCCCGGGCGTTTCCGGACTGGACAGAGACGATGAGCGGGGCGGCGCATTTTCTGGAAGAGATCGTCCGTCGCTGCCGGGATGGGTGACGCCGCGCCGGCGGTCATCGGCAGGCGGGCGGCTCAGGGCGTGGTACCGGGAGTCACTCGACGCGGCGCAGCGTAAGCAGGCGGTACTCCATCAGTCCCGCTTTTTCCAGGTATTGCAGCGCGTTTCCGCCGCGGACGTTCTGCCATCGCGCCGAGTTGAGGCCAAAGAACGCCGCCGGTCCAGCTACCATCCGCAGCAGGTAATCCCGCGGACGGTCAACTACCACGTACGCGCTCAAGTCCAGCGAACCCTCCAGGACAAACCGGTTGTCCCGGGCGATCTCTGCAAGGCGGGAGACCGACACAAAGGTGTTGATGTGCCACCCCGCGCGAAACTCGGCGGCGTTGCGGCGGACGCGGGCAAGGTTGGGCGCGGGACGGGTGTCGGCGTCAGCCATCATCGCCAGCAGTTCGTCAGTCGGCAGGTCGTCGCATACCAGAAGCGTTCCCCCCGGTCGCATCACCTCAGCGATCGCGGCCAGCGTCGCCGCAGCGTCGCCTCCGTGGACGAATGATTCGATCATGTACGCCGCATCCAGGCGCGGTGCATCGGCGTCACCACCCGCCGCAACCGCCGCTCGCCGGAGCGTGTCCGGGTCGTCAAAGCTGCCGACTACAACGGGGAACGGGGCGCTTCCCTCCGGGCTCGGCCGGCGGGCGGCGATCTCCGCCTGAACGGGACTGAGCGTCACCCCGGCGTACCGTCCGGGAACATGGCGGGAAATCCACGCCATTCCGGCTCCCACACCGCAGCCCAGGTCCGCCACAATCGGTGGGTTTCCTGTGCGGGGTGCGCCGCCGGTGCCCGCGTCCCCGGTGTCCGCGTCGCCGGGGAAACGCTTCAGCTCCTCAGCGATCAGGTGGTGAATGTAGTTGAGCGCCTCCTCCTGGGTCCGGACGCCCGGGGCGCGCAGCGCCCGGTGAATCGCCCCGGTAGCGCCGCTCCCCCGGCCGAAGCGCAAAAACGAACGGGTGTTCCCGTCGTAGTAGCGCGTTACCTGTTCACTCACCCGGCCGCTCAACCGTCGCCGGGGGCCGCGACGGTGTCAAAGTGCATTTCCTCCCGATAGCTTTCAAGAGGCGCACAGCTGCATACCAGGTTCCGGTCGCCCTGAACGTTGTCCACCCGGCTGACCGCCGGCCAGAACTTGTTCTCCCGTGTCCACGGGGCGGGGTATACCGCCTGATCGCGGGTGTAGGGGTGGTTCCACTCGCCGGTCATATCCAGAAGCGTGTGCGGCGCGTTGCGCAGCGGGCTGTCCTCCAGGGGCATCTCTCCCGCTTCAATCGCCTCCACCTCCCGGATAATGCCGATCATTGCGTCGCAAAAGCGATCCAGTTCCGCCTTGTCTTCGCTTTCGGTGGGCTCAACCATCAGCGAGCTGTGCAACGGCCAGGACATCGTCGGTGCGTGGAACCCGTAATCGGTCAGCCGCTTGGCAACGTCCTCAACGGTCACGCCGCTTTCCTTCTCAATTCGGCGGAAGTCCAGAATGCACTCATGGGCAACGCGTCCGGCGGTGCCGGTAAAGGCGATATCGATGTACGGACTCAACCGTGCCGCGATGTAGTTGGCGTTGAGAATCGCCATTTCACTGGCGCGCCGCAGTCCGTCGGGCCCCATCATCGCGATATAGGCGTAGGAGATCGGCAGAACCCCGGCGCTTCCCAGGGGCGCGCCGACGACAACGCCGGTGGGGCCCGGGTCATTGAATTTCCCCGGCAGGAACGGCGTCAGATGCTCCGCGGTCAGGACCGGGCCAACGCCGGGGCCGCCACCGCCGTGGGGGATCGCAAACGTTTTGTGCAGGTTGAGGTGGCACACGTCGGCGCCGATATCACCGGGGCTGGTCAGCCCCACCTGGGCGTTCATGTTGGCACCGTCCATGTACACCTGGCCGCCGCGCTCATGGACGATGTGGATCGCATCGCGAATACCGGCTTCAAATACGCCGTGCGTGGAGGGGTAGGTGACCATCATCGCCGCAAGATCCGCGGCGTAGGTGTCCGCCTTGGTGGTCAGATCCTCCAGATCGATATCTCCGTTTGCGGCGCTGTTGACCACAACCACTTTCATGCCGGCCATCGCTGCGCTGGCGGGGTTGGTTCCGTGGGCGGAATCGGGCACCAGACACACGTTGCGGTTGTGCTCACCGCGGCTGTGGTGCCAGGAGCGTATCACCATCAGGCCGGTGTACTCTCCGTGGGCGCCGCTGTTGGGCTGCAGGGTACACCCGTGGAATCCGGTGATGTCGCACAGCCAGGAGGAGAGTTCCTCCGACAGGATCCGGTAGCCCCCCGCCTGCCACGCCGGAGCGTAGGGGTGCAGGGAGGCAAACTCGGGCCACGTGATCGGTACCATCGCCGCAGTGGGGTTCAGCTTCATCGTACAGCTTCCCAGGGGGATCATCGAGTTTGCCAGGGAAAGGTCTCTGTTCTGCAACGTGGTGATATAGCGCAGCAAAGCGGTTTCCGAGCGAAAGCGGTGGAACACGGCATCGGTCAGATACGCGGAACTCCGCTCCAGCTCAACCGACGGTCGGTACTGGGTGCGTGCCAGGCGCTGATCGATTCGGCTCAGCTCGGCAACGATGCCAAATGCGTCCAGCAGGCGCGTCAGCTCCTCCGGGGTGCTGCGTTCGTCCAGGGTAATGCCCAGACG
>JAQIBO010000164.1 GCA_027859055.1 Spirochaeta sp. | reverse complement strand
CGGCAGCGGCTCACCTATGACCCGGGCCCGCCGCCGGTGGCGCAGACGGTGTTTTCCTTTGACGAGGGCACCGAAACGCACGTTCAGCGACCGTGGGATCCGGAGGAGATCGAACAGTTTCTGGAGGAAACCGGGTGGAACGTGCTGGACACCCTGGACGTGATGGATGCCGACACTGACGAGCCCAGCGGCAAGATCGTCTATCTGGCGGTTCCCGGAGAGTGATGTGTGGTATGGTGCTGATATGAGCGTTGGATCTCCGCGACTGGTACAGGCCGGTGTGCTTGTTTTGTTACTCTCCGTAGCGATTCCCCAGATCCACGCAGCTGAACCGCGCACCTCTGCCCAGACCTTCGCCGGAGCTCGGGAGGTTCAGGCGATCGCTACCGCGTTTCCCCACCGGGTGGAAGATGTCGCGGTGCGTGACGGGGAGTGGGCGCTTCGCGTGGACGATACGTGGTATTACTGGGCGGAAGGACGGCTCCTGCCGGAGCCGATCCGCCGCCGGTGGGATGAGTACGTGGCGATCCGGTTTTACCGCTACAGCCTGGGACCATGGACGATGCCATATGTTCCGCCGGAGCTGGAAAGCCGCTTCCGGGACTACACCGCCAACCGCGACAACGACACTCGCGTTCGCTTTAACACGTTCCTCGACAGCCTGTACGGGGTCTTTTCCCGCGCCCAGGCGAACGCGCTCATGGAACCGGTCAGTTTTTTCAATATGCGCACCCACGTCCATCCCGATGTTGTTGAACCGCTGCAGCGTGTGGAAGAGCGGATTCGGGTTGCGATGCTCGACGATCAGATGACCCGCGCGTTTATTCGTGACCTTGCCGGGATCCACGGGTACAACTGGCGCGTTATCGCAGGAACCCTGCGCCGCAGTTACCACTCCTACGGCATGGCGGTGGACCTTGTGCCCCGTCAGTACAACGGCGGATGGGCGTACTGGCGCTGGGCGGCGGACAGCGGCGTAGAGGCGTGGTGGCGAATCACCGAACGGGACCGGTGGATGGTACCGCAAACGATCATCGACGCCTTTGAGGCGGAAGGATTTGTATGGGGCGGAAAGTGGATGTTTTTTGACAACGTGCACTTCGAGTACCGCCCGGAGGTGATCCTGCTGGCCCGCGGGCGCGGCGCGCCCGGCGAGTAGGCCGCGCCACGCGCCCGGCGACGAGTAGCCCGCTCCCAGGCCTACCAGGGCAGTTCCTGCTCCGCCGCGATCGGCGGGTGGGGCTCGAACGAGGCGGACACCTCCGCCTGCAGGACGGCGCTGCGCGCCTCATCCACCGAAAGATCATCGTCCAGCCACGCCCCGATACCGGCGGCAGGCACCACAACCGGTTGCCGGAGTGTACTGTTGTGAACGTAGCGCATGATCCCGCGCGCCTCCATCGTACACACCGTACACGAGGCGTACGGCGCGCCGTCGACGGTGGTACGCGCGTACAGTCCCGGCAGGAACATCGGTTCTCCCCCGGGGCGGGTCAGCAGATAGCGCGTTTTGGAACCGTTGTCCTCATGGCGCCACTCGTAAAAGCCGGTAAACACCACCACGCACCGGCTGTGTTCCGCCAGCGGCCGATACAGCTTTTTCTGCTCCAACTCTTCGATCCGCGCATTGGCGGTCCAGATCTTGAGCTCCTTGAGCCGCTCCGTTGTGTCCGCCCACGGCGGCGCCAGGAGCCAGCGGATCGGCTCAAACTGCGCCGGCGTTTCCATCGTCAGCACCGGCACAACCGGCCGCGCAGCGGCGCTCTGCATCAGAAAATGGGGAAATGCCGCCTCCCGGTTCCACGAGGCGATCTCCGCGAGGGATGCCGGGAAGAGACCGTTTGTGTCAAGTTGAGCGGTGTAACACATTCTGTACACTCCGTGAGCGGGCATATCGTACCATTCGATCGGTCGTTTCTTCCACACCCGTGCGGATTGCAGCGTACCGGCGGATCGCCTATGATTAGGTACATGAAAACAAAAAAAGTACTCCAGATATTTACCCTGTTCGTGGTCGTTCTCTTTCTTGCCTCCCTCGGCGCATGCACCTCCGTTGACCAGCTTACGCAACGCGGCATGGGGATTATCGGTGGCGGAAATGATGAGGGCGGTTCAACCTCGTCGCGTTCCGACGATGGAGATGCAGAGGATTCGCCGATGGGTGGCGTCGATCCGACGCTGATGATGTTGCCTCCGGCGGCGGCGTTCCAGATCGTCTACGCCCAGACCACCCTGTTTACGATGGCATCGGTCTCGGTGAGTGATTTTGCCGTCGGTGAAGGGATCCGATGGGCTCTGACCTGGCACGACGACGAAGGCGCCTCGGACACGCTTTTCACGGAACAGGCGCTGCTGACGCGCGGAGATGCAGGTGAGTGGTGGTACATCTCCCTCTCTGACGGGGAATACACGATAGAATACGAGTACCTGATTGACGGAGAGAACGTCGTAACGGAGTTGCTCTATCGCGACAGTGACAGGCCCCAGACCCGTTCAGCCACGGTGAACGTGCCCCTCGACCGCATGGAGGAGGATGAAGAGTTTGACTCTTTCTACG
>JAQIBO010000321.1 GCA_027859055.1 Spirochaeta sp. | reverse complement strand
CAGCGGGTATTACTATGTCGATTCCGTTGAAGGTCGATGGAACTCCGGCACCGATGAAGGCCCCAATCTCGGGTACAAACCGCGGTACAAAGAGGGATATTTCCCGGTTCCTCCGAGTGACGCCCTGCAGGACCTTCGATCTGAAATGGTCGTACTGATGGAACAGATCGGTCTTACCGTCGAAGCACACCACCACGAGGTTGCGACCGGTGGTCAGTGTGAGATCGATATGCGCTTTGGGCCGTTGCTCGAAATGGCTGACAACATGACCAAATACAAGTACGTGGTCAAGAACGTTGCCAGAAAGCGCGGGAAGACGGTTACGTTCATGCCCAAGCCGCTCTTTATGGATAACGGAAGCGGGATGCACACCCATCTCTCCATCTGGAAAGACGGGAAGAACCAGTTTTTCGGTGACGGCTATGCGGGACTTTCCCAGATGGCGCTGTACGCGATCGGCGGACTGTTGAAACACGCTCCGGCGATTCTGGCGTTCACCAATCCGACCACAAACAGCTACAAACGACTTGTTCCCGGGTACGAAGCGCCGGTGAATCTCGCCTACTCAAGCCGCAACCGGAGTGCCGCGGTGCGTATTCCGATGTACTCCCACAGCGAAAAAGCGAAGCGCTTCGAGTTTCGTTGTCCCGACCCGTCGAGCAACCCCTATCTCGGGTTCAGCGCGATGCTTATGGCGGCGATCGACGGTATCCAGAACAAGATCGATCCCGGCGAGCCGCTTGACCGGAACATCTACGATTTGAGTCCAGAGGAGGCGTCGAAGGTACCGACAACTCCGGGCAGCCTCCGAGAGGCGCTGGACGCCCTTGAAGCGGACCACGACTTCCTTCTGAAAGGCGATGTGTTCACCGAAGATGTCGTGACGACGTGGATCGAATACAAGCGGGAAGCTGAAGCGATGGCCCTTGACCTCCGTCCCCATCCGTACGAGTTTGCCCTGTACTACGATATCTGATTACGAAGATGTGATCCTGTTCGCGGCCCGGCCCTGATGGTGCCGGGCCGTTTCTATCTACGGCGCTTCCTTCGCCACGACGTCAAGGTAATACGCGCGAACCTGGCGCAATGTGCGTTCCAGGCGTTTGAGCATCTCTTCCGGAGTCGACTCTTCGCCCATCACCACCCGGGTAAGCTTGCTCTGCGCTTCGGGTTCGGCGGGTATCGCATGGAGTTGCTGGTCGTCATAAACCTGCAGAAAATGCTCAATCCGCCGGAGAAACAGATAATCGGTGCGTAAGGTCGAGACTGTGTCGTTTGCAAGGATTCCTGCCTCTTCCAATCGGTCAAGGGCCGCAAGGGTGTTGCCGGTCACGACTTCCGGGGCGAGGCGGAGATGCAGCATTTGAAGCGCCTGGACGAGGAATTCGATATCACGAATGCCCCCTTCTCCGTTCTTCACGTCGGTCCCCACAACGCTCTCGTCGATGTTTGGTCCGGCGTTGTGTTCAACGACCGCTCGCGCGCGCAGTTGTCGGACCGTTGAAACCACAACCTCGCGACCAACCCTGGCTAGCCGGTCGGCGGCAATCGGTTGTACCTGCTGTAACAGCTCCCACCCGAGGTCGTCGTTACCGGCGATCGATCCGAGCTTGAGAAGAGCCTGCAGTTCCCATAACTCCGCCTCTTCCCGGTAGTAGCGGAGTACCGTGGGGACCGCGTATACCAGGCGCCCGGCGTTTCCCCAGGGACGGAGGCGAAGGTCAACCCGATACGCCTGTCCTTCGAGGGTGAAGTCGCTCAAATCCCGAACGACCTGCCGGAATACAGCCGTGGCGTGACGCTCCTGATCTTCGATTTCCGGGTCGGGTCTGTACACCGCGAGAAGGTCGATATCGGAACTGTAGTTGAGTTCGTCTCCACCGAGTTTGCCAAAGGCAAGGATACATATTTCCCCCGGGTTCTTCTCCGGTGGGGTTTCGACAAGGATGTGGCGGAGCGTTGACGCGACGATACTACGAGCGAGGGCGCTCAGTTCCTCGACGACCTCATTGAAATCTCCGCCAAGACAGATATCCTTTGTTCCAATCCGTAGAATTTCGCGTCGCCGATAACGACGGATGGTGTCGAGACGTTCCTGCCGCATATCTGCGCCTGCAAGGAGTTCCTGGAAAAATACACGCCGATCCGTCACCTGTTCGGTGAACCGGTCCCAGTTGTTGAGCGCCATGTCGGGATCGCCGGAGCGAATGAGGTAGTCCCAGGCGAGTACCAGCAGACGCGCGAAGACTTCGCGCTGCGGACCGCCTCCCGCAATGCGGCGCAGGTTCACAATCCCGCGTGACGGATTCCTGAACCCAGCGGTCTGTAAAACCCGGGCGCTGCGTTCTTCGCTCAGTCGGTCGGACAGGACCAGGTCGGCGGGATTGCCCGTCGGAAGTGACGGGATCGCCTCTTCCCCGAGGTGCCGTTCAACGAAGCTGCGTACCGCCGCGGTCTCCACCTCAAAATCGACGCGCAGCTGTTCCCCTGCTGACTGATCGGCGCGATCGCTGTAGCCCATGCGCCGGGCAAGATGCGCCGCCTCCACCGTGTTGAACACGGGCAGAAAGAGGTCCTGCGCGTTACCCCGGAGCATACGCAACCCGTTGATCAGGTTCCGCAGAAAACGATACGAGCGAATCATCGCCTCCGCCTCGTTGGTATCGATCGTTCCGAGTTCAGAGAGTTCTCGAAGTGCCGCATGAATTCCCGGGTTGCGGAGTGCCAGGTGCCTCCGTCCCTCCCGGACCTGGAGAAGTTGTACGTTATACTCAAGGTCTACGAGCGCGCCGGGACTGAACTTGGCGTTCAGCGGCCCGTCACCGACCTTCTCAGCAGCCTGCCGTCGTCGCAGGTCGCGGATTTCTTCCACATCTATGCTGTCGGATTCGTATACCAACTGGTCGCGGATAGTTATCATCCGGCGTCCGAGATCGCTGTCGCCGGCGATATGCCGCATCCGGATTAACGCAAGGCGTTCCGCGCTGTGCGCTTTCCCCCCCGGCCCGAAATAATCGAGAAAGCTCTCGACGTGTACGGCACGGGGACCGTCATTGCCGTAGGGACGGAGGCGCAAATCGATTTCAAATATCGCCTCCCGCTTCGATACAATCAGATCGTCGACCTCGCGCACCAGTCGTTCAAAGAACTCACGGTTGGTAATCGATCGATCTCCGCCGACAGTGTCCCCGTGGTCGCTGTAGACGGTCATCAATTCGATATCCGAAGCGTATCCCAGAGCGCTTCCACCGAGTTTTCCCAAACCGAACACCGCGTACTCGGCACCAAGGCCGCCGGCGCTCTTCGGTGTCCCGTAGACCGGCACCAGTTCGTCCCAGGCGAGGCGGTACGCCCGTTCAACGATCAGTTCCGCCAGTGCGGTCAACCGGTGACTCAGGAAGAAGAAGTCCGTATCCCTCCGCAGGATATGGTCAGCGTCGATCAGATACGCCTGGTTATCCTTGAACGCGTTGAGGGCGCTCTTGTACTCGTCCCGGGAGGTCGCCTCGTGGAGCGCTTCATCCAGAGTGAGAGAAAGTTCCGCCGGCGGCGGGCTGAGCGGCCGCTGCGCCCGTCTGCTACGCAGAAGCGGCAGAATGCTCTCATACTGGAGGCGGATGAAATCTTCCCACAGAAAATCACTGGCCCCGAGAAGGCGCGCAAGCTCGCGCTGTGACGCCGGGTCCGCAAGAAGTGCCTGCAGCTGTTCACCGCCGGATGTGCCGGATTCTCCGGCAACACTGCGGACAAGCTCTTCAAACCGGATAAATGCGCCGCGCGGATCCGCTGCCTGGTCGAGGGCGTGAGTAAACTGTTTGGTGACCAGAATAGAAAGCTGGAGGCGCTCGCGGTCGGCGGCAGCGGTGACCGGACCACCGCGCGCCTGGGAGACCCAGAATGAATCCCGCACCTCTTCACCCTGCGTCCCGATTTCCACGTGGTGAATAGACATGTCCTGCAGCGCCAGGGCGTTCGCGAGAGAGTAAAGAAAGAACGACGTATCCTGGGAGACCACCGTAACCTTGGTGAGTTGCCGATCTTCGGAAATATCGATCCGGATCGGCAGCAGCGCGCCCGGTTCATTATGCGCGCCCGTCTCGACGCCCTCCGTCGTTCCGAGCCGGCGCGCAACGTGTTCCATCACCGCAACACGAACGCGTTCCACATCCGGCGGACTACTCTGAAGCGCCGTGAAGAGGCTTGCCAGCTCCTCCTGGAGATCGGCGCACCATCGCGCTGGGTCCGTGCTATCGGTGAGAATACCGGAAAAACTGTCGACGACGATGCCACTACCTCCGGTGAACACCTCGCCTTCCTGGATGTTGAATCCGCGGGCACCAAGGATGCCGCTGATATAACTGAACAGGCCGGGAGCGTCACGAGTGCAGATCGTGAAACTGCACCGGTTAGACGGTGGTGCGCCCGCATCACCTGCTACGGGAGCGTATCGTTGCGCGGTGATCCGTACGGGATACTCATCGTGAAGCGCGGCAACCGCTTCCGCGTGGAGAGTAATGTCCCGATCGTCGTGGGTTTCAAAATAGCGATCCGGAAGTGATGCCATAGCATCCCCGACGGACCGATACAGCGGGGCGCTAAGCGCTTTCCTGATTCTCTCCTGCATGGTGGATCATCTCCGGGAGGGCTCTTCCAACGCGATATTTCTTCACGAACCCCGACGGGCGGTACGTCATTTTGGATTGGCGCAGGCCCTCGTCTCCGAGGTCCTGTTCCCTGTTGATCCATTTATAGTGCTTTGGAAGCATCGCTGCAAACGCTTTGTTGATAAACTGATAGATACCGCGGTACCCATCGGCCGCTTTTTCGAAGTGTACCACAAAGCTCCGTCCCTTCATCAGCGGTTCCCCGATCGTGTACGCCGCTGGGGTATCTCCCACGTAAACGATATATCCTTTGAGATCCAGCTCACGAAACCGTTCGAGCGCCTCCCGTGCCGCGGCGTAATCCGCCCGGTCATCCTGACCGGCTTGCCATGCCTCAAGAATCCCGAGGGCATCGGGGATGTGCCGTTCGCGAAGCGTCTGTTCGTCGAACTCGTAGTTGTTGACGAACGCATTCACGTGATTACGTTTTTTGTGAAACTTTTTTCCTGCCAATTCCGCGAGATCCTGTTTCAAATACAGATAGTCAAAATTGTCACGGTCCTCGTGGACGGTCAGTCCCAGCTTTTCCAGTGCGATCCACGCGTCGTCGGCGTTGCGCTCACTCAACCCTTTGAGATAGTCGTAACGGTTGAAGAGCTCGGTAACGAGATCCTGATCCTCGGGGAGACCGCAGGGGAGCATGAAGAACTCCTTACCTTCTTTCTCGCCGGTTATCAACAGCTTGTCACCGGGAAGTTGGCCTACCTGGTAATGATACGTGTCACGAAAGAGATACAGCCCGGCAAACGTAAACTCAGATACCCCGTCGGGGAGCATTGACAGACGCGGATGAAGATCCGATCGCATCGACAAGTCGAGCGGAGCGCCCTCGGGGTATTGTGGTATTTCCATAGCCTCAATATACGGAATCTTGCGGGGCGGAAGCAAATGCAGATATGATATCGCATGAACCTGCAACCACACCGGGATTTCCTCACCGAAGATGTACAGGAGCGCTTCCTCCGCTACGTTCGCGTCCATACAACGAGCGACCGTCATGCCGATACGACTCCATCGACACAACGGCAGTTCGACCTGGCGCATATCCTTGCCGGAGAACTGCGGGATTTGGGCCTTACCGATGTTACCGTTACCGAGTTCGGGTACGTTATCGCGAGAGTGCCCGCCCACGACGAAGTAAACGCCCCGCCCGTTGCATTCCTGGCGCACATGGATACCGCGCCGGACAGCAGTGGTGAAGACGTGAATCCCCGCATCTGGGAGAACTACGATGGTGGTGTCCTTACCGTTGGACACGGGATCGTTCTTGACCCCACAGAGTACCCGGACCTGCGCGATTTTGTCGGTGAGACGATCATTACAACCGACGGAACCACGCTGCTTGGCGCCGACGACAAGGCGGGTGTTGCGGAGATTATGGCAGCGGTCCGGTTCCTCGGGCAGCATCCGGAATACCCGCATCCCGAGTTGGAGATCATCTTCACCCCTGACGAGGAGATAGGCAGAGGTGTGGACAAGTTGCCGGTCACCGAACTGCATTCGCGCTTTGCCTACACAATGGATGGCGGAAAAGAGGGGAGCGTCGAGGCGGAATGTTTCAACGCATACAGGGTTCACGTCGATATCCAGGGATACCTGATCCACCCCGGAAGCGCCCGAGGCAAAATGGCCAACGCAGTGACGATCGCGGGCAGGCTCCTGGCGGCACTTCCGCAGAGCGAGAGTCCCGAGGCGACCGACGGACGGTACGGCTTCTACTGCCCCGTTGAAATCACCGGTGATTACGGCCACGCCCGGATCGAAATGATTATCAGGGACTTCGAAATTGACGAGGTACGGCGTCGCGTAGCCTACATCGAAAAACTCGCTGACGCACTGCAGACGGCCAATCCCCGCGCGCGTATCACCGTGACGGCGACGCAGCAATACCTCAATATGCGGGACCGGATCGCGGAGTATCCGTTTCTGTTGGAATTACTGACTGAAGCGATCACCTCCATCGGTGTGACTCCCATTCTTGATCCGATTCGGGGCGGGACCGACGGTGCGCGCCTGACGGAGATGGGACTGCCAACCCCCAACATCTTTGCCGGGGGACTGAACTTCCACGGCCCCGCCGAGTGGATTCCCGTTCGGTCGATGGTGCGTGCAACCGAGACGATCCTCACGATACTGCGCTTGTGGAGTGAACGGGTCGCTCCGGATACGCCGTTGCCGACGGTGAGGCCTGAGGTGCGGGCGTAAACCGGTGCAAACCGCACTGGTGACCGGCGCGTCCCGGGGAATTGGAGCCGCCATAACCCGAACTTTGGCGGAGCGGCAGATGCGTGTCATCCTGACCGGTCGTGATACCGAAGCGCTTGAGCTGGTTCGATGCGGCCTATCCAACGACCGAACGCACATCTGCATTCCTGCAGATTTCGAGCGCCCCGAAGAGATTACGCGGCTGGTATCGGAGATCTCCACGTGTACCCGCGGACTGGATCTTCTCATTCTGAATGCCGGATTTGCAGCCGCGGCACAGCTCGAGGATACGACCATTTCCGAGTGGGACCGTACGTTTGCGGTGAACGTGCGCGCACCGTTTCTCCTTTCTCGCGACCTGCTGCCGCTTCTGCGCGCGGCAACCGGCCGGATCATCGTGATCGGTTCGGTTGTATCCGAACAGGCGTATTTCGGGCAGGGTGCGTATACGGCAAGTAAACACGCCCTCTCCGGTCTGACGAAGGTGTTGGCGAAGGAGCTTCATGAGGAGGGTATTCTCGTGCAGATAATCAATCCTGGTGGGGTAGATACGGAGATGTTCCATCGCCTTCGTCCAGAGGTCTCGCCGGAAACCCGGATTTCTCCCGACGATGTGGCAGACGCGGTTGTCACCCTTCTCGATCAGAACCCTTCAGCGGTAACCGACGCGATTTCACTCCGAAGGCGGAACAAAGCGCCGTGGAGCTGATCCTTCCGATCTGATGCGGTCGTTTTCCCTCCAAATCAGGTTGTTTCTGTTGGTTCCGTCCGGGTTGTGATGTATATTGGTAACTATGGGAACGTACGCCCGGCTCCGTGGAGTGACCGTGGCAGTCCTGACAGTACTATTGTTTTCATGTACCGAAAACGCCGATCTCTTCTCATCCCTCGATGAACCGGAAGGGCCCAAGCTGAGCACGGTCGCCGCGGGGGCGGTCGTCTCCCCGGATGAGCCGCTTTCAATTCAGCTGGAGTATCCGGAAGATGAAATGTCCCGGGCGACATCGATGACGGTGGAACTCCGCGAGCCGGACGGTACGCTTTCCGGTGAACTCTCCTTTACTGAAGCGCAGCTTCTTGAACCGACACTTCCGGCGGTCGAACTCCCCCGCCCACAACCGGGGCCGTATAACCTCCGCGTGGAGGCGTACCGCGGTGATGAACTTCTGTTCACCGACGACCGGCAGATATTTGTGATCTCGAGTCCGCCGAGCTTTGACAGCGTCAGTGTCTATCCGTCTACCGTCGGAGCCGATGCCGAAGCGGTGGCGGTTGCAGACATCGTTCCCGGGGTTGGGGCGCGGCCGTATATTCAATGGTTCTTTGAAGGGTCGCCGATCGGAGCCGGGTATGTTGATGGGGGCGCCGAAAAGGCGGTATTTGCGCCCGGCGGTCGAGTCGGCGTGCATACCGTGGCGGCTGAACTGTTTCCGTGGGGCCCCGATGAGGGAGTCGATGTCTCGCTTACCAGTTCGATCACCGCGGAAACCGATGTTTTTATCCGCGATACCCCGCCCGAACGTGATCCTGACGAACGTGTTCTGTTACGGTACCGCTTCACCGGTCGTGCCGCACCCGATACCGACCGCGCGTCCGGGGCGTTTCGCCCCATAGAGACTGAAGGCGATGTTATTCTCGACGTACGGGATGAGGAGTTGGGTTATCGGATCGCAGACGGGGGACGGATTCGTGCCCCCTACAACGTACTTCCTGAACCGTCCGGGGCTGTGCGACTGACGGTGCGTTTCGCTCGGGGCGAGCACGTCGGTACAACGACATTTCGGATTGTGGAGGACGGTGATGAACTGGTCTCCATTGGAATAGACGCGGCGCGCTCGTTGTTCATCGATGCTGCAAACCGCATGTTTGATGTTTCTGCCGTGGATTACCCACGGGAACGGGCGTCGGCACATCTCGGTCAGGATCTTTCCGTTCTCCTCGTTCACGCCGGAGATACCGTCTTTCTTGTCCCGGAGATGAGCGGGTTTCTGCCGGTCACAATCCCGATTTCGACTGATCGGTCCGGAAGCGGTACACCGCCGGACACGTTTTTCGAGATTTCCCACGATGGATCTGCGGGACGGATTATCCGGGGAATCGATGTGGTACGGCTTGATTCCGCCGCGGAACGGTTTCATCATGCGGATCGGACGTTTCTCCACGATGAATCGCGGGACGACCGGGTCGCCCCGGTGCGGAGCACGCGCGTCGATCTTGCGACTGAGGGTGTACGTGCAGTTGTCCCGGATGGCCGGTACCTGCTTTGGAACGGCCTTGACGGAACTCCGCGATACCTTGTCCGGCGCAACGGGCGCCAGATCATCGTTTCGCGACCCGATGGGGAGGCGGCTCATGCGGAAATCTCGCCGGACATGTATCCCACGGTCGTTTCCGGTACGGTTTCATCTGATGAACTGCAGTTTGTTGCAGGGGATTCGTCGGCAATTACCAGCGACGGGACGATCACATTTCCACTCATCTCTGATCAGCAGTTTATCGTGATCCCCGGCGGGTATACGGTGAACGCCGGGTCCGTGACCGTCGCGGCCGAACGGTAAGTGTATCTCCGAGTGCATCGCTTACTGTTCTCCATTTTACCGCTGATACTGGTCGGGATCGTGATGAGCGGATGCGTCTCAACCCCGCCGACCGATCGGTCGCCGACCCGTTCCTCCGTCCCCGCTGGCGAGGCGACCGGTTCCTCCGTCCCCGCCGGCGAGGAGGATGATCGATCGCCTGGCGAATCGCCCGTTTCACCGATCCCTTCGGCGCCGGATCCTGAACGAGAAGAACCAGATCCGTCTCCGAACGCAGAAGGCGACCTACCGGCGGATGATTTCGATGCCGGGGACACGCCGGAGCCGTGGGAGCCGCCGACAACGGTAGCCCCCGACAGACCGGATGCGGCGCAACGCCGTTTGATTGCGTCGTGGATTCGAGAGCGACCACTTCGGATTTCCGGGCAGCGCGGGCGGACTGCTCCGGGAGCGCAAGAACTCTTGTATCGATCGTATCTCAACCAGCTTTTTGCCGATGCGGGTATTCAATTCGAACAGGGTGCCGCGGAGAGTACGATCGTTCTTACGGTGACTCCGGAGTTTCAATCCGATGAGAGCGACAGAAACGCCTATGGCGCTACGACGCTTATTGCGGTGCTCCGGCTCGAGGGGCCGGAAGTCGTGGGGACGGAGGCGCATACCGAACTCCACGGCCCGCTGGTCTTGAGTCGTGTTTCCCACGAGGACGCGCACCTGAACTCACTCCGCCGGATCGACCCGACGGCGGTGCGCCACGCTATCACTACGCTCCGAGGTGAGCTTGCCGATATGGTCGCGGAACGCGGAGTGCCGTTCTCGATAGCGCCATTTCCGGATCGAGCCGCCGAGGATGTATACGCGGTCCTGCGGAGTCTTGGTATCCCGGACGAACGGGACCGGGTATGGCATCTTTACGATTCCCCCGAGCGTATCCGAACAGAAATTGCCGAGCTGCTCGTGGGAAGCTCGTACGGTTTTTTATTGAATCCACTTACGCGGGAGATCAGATTTCTATACAATGAAGAGAGTTAAATGAAGTCATCGAAGTTACCGGCTATTTTGTTTTTTGCGATTCTTCTCCCGGTTTTTTTCCTTATGTGGGGGTGTACGACGCCCATTGAGCAGTCTCCGGATTGGATTACCGGTGTCTCCGCGGACGATCCTGACGGGCATCGGTTCGTCGCGTACGGTCGCGGTACCGAACGGGCGGAGGCGGAAGGTGCGGCTCAGACCGACGCGGTGCGGCAGATTGAACAGATCATCGTCCGCCGCCTGGAACGCGACAATCGGGTGTTGGGCGAGACTACGATTTCCGGAATTGAGGATGTTGCTGAGCGCCGTGTTGAGGCATTGGAAGCGGAGGATACCTACACACGAATAGACGCCCGCGGTAGCTACGAATACTACGAGCTCCTTTTGTATCGTGAGATCGATCTCTCAAGCGATCTCGGTTTGCTGGACCGTCCCGATGAGCTTCGTCCGGCTGGTGAGACGCTGACTTCAACGCGGGATGGCGCGTTCACCGCGATTCGGGAGACACTTGATCGGGAGGTTCCGGCTACAGTTGATGAGCGTCGGCAGGTGCTGCGAGACGCTCTGTTACTCGCGTCGGAAATCGCGGTCTCTTCCCAACCGGGCGACCTTTCTGTCGCGCTTGGCCAACCGTTGACGGCGTCGATCCGGGTAACAGTGACCGACAGCGACCGGGACGTTTCCGTCGAACGGCAGGATTTCGCGGTTCGAACTGTTGGCCCATTAATTGACGGGGTCCGAGGCGATACCGGTCGGGAGGCAACAACCGATACTGACGGTTCGTTTTCCGTCGCAGTTCCGACACCCCGGTTTGCCGGTACGACCACGGTGACCGCAGAACCAACATGGCTCCGGTCGGTTGTGAACCGTTGGGAAGCAGAACTCGAGTCAGACGATACCAAAGACCTTCTTGAGGCGGTGGCCGCGCAACTGCGCGGGCAGACGCGGATTCGGGTGACCTCTCAAGCCGCGGAGATACCCACGGCGGTGGTCGTCCTCGACCGGGATATCGCGGGCAATCCGATGACCGGGTCCGACGCGATGGATGGTGTCCTCCGGGAACTCGCCGCTCGAAGTTTTCGCGTCCGCCGGGTAGATCTTTCGGGACCTGAACGCGAGCAGCTTTCCTCCCTGGAACGTGTTGACGTAGCTGACCTGTATGATCTCCTCCCGTTCGAGATTCTTTCATCGGTCGATCGCGCGATCGTGGGGGATGCGCGTATACTCGAATTCAATGAAAACGAGGGATTCCGCGTGCGCGTAGAACTTGACGTGGTCGTATTTGATCTGCGTCGGGATGAACGTCTTGCTCGGGTTACCGTGACGGAGCGGATCTCAGGGAGTAGTGCGCAGGCAACGATTCGGGCGGCATTTCAGGAAGCCGGCCGACGTCTGGCCCGCCAGCTTGCCCCTCAGCTTCCGTGATGTTCAGTCTCAGCGCCGGTGTTCTCAGTGAGGGCCTGTAACAGACGGGCGGGATCGTCGCCGATGAGCCCCGCTGCGCCAAGATCTCGCAGCTGTACCGCTACCGCCGGGTCGTTGACGGTCCACGGCAGGGTTCCCGGTGAAAGGCGGCGCCGAAGCGACAGATC
>JAQIBO010000303.1 GCA_027859055.1 Spirochaeta sp. | reverse complement strand
GAGTCACCACTTATCCAGGCGTAAAACGCCCCCTGATAGCCGAGGTCACGCGCCTTTTTCCGGGCACCGTTCAGCGTCTTGTACCGGTAGATCAGAATATTGCGTGCGATCTCGGGATTGGTGTAGAGGAATACCGGCAGATTAAACACCTCCTGGTCCCAGAACGCGGCACCCTGGTACGCCTGGCATGACAGCCCGCGCGCACCGATCGGGAGGTGATCCGTATGAGCCGGTGTAGCGATCATGTTCTGGTACAGGTTGTACCGGATAAACAGCTGCGCCGCGTCATCGCCGGCTATCTCGACGTCCATCCGGCGCCAGTGGTTTTCCCATATGGTGCGGTGGCGAGTTACCGTCTGCTCCCACCCCAGCTCCGTCGCCTGCAGCAGCGTTCGTTCGGCGGCGGCGCGCACCTCGGTCACTGCGGGACGCGGCGTCGCCGACGTCCCCCACGGGTCTGAACCGTTACGGAGGTCGTTGGTGGAATAGATCACAACGAAGGAGTCCACCGTGAGCGTCTGGCCCGCGTCCATCGGAACCGAGTACTCCTGCACCACCCGCGTCGGCGACGTGCTGGCCTTGACGTCGCCAGGCAATACCGTTGCGCCGGACCCGTCTGTCACGACCGTGCGCTTACGTACCAGCACGTCGTATCCCGACTCACCGGTCACCCCGGCGATCTCAAGCGCATTACCATCGTCTGTCGGAGACAGGGTCGAAAAATGATCTCCGTTGAGACTCCACACCTCCCCGTCAATTCCGGACCGCACCGTTACGGTACACCCGCGCTCGGCGCTGATCGTCAATCGGGAGGCAAGCAGGTGAATATCATCGTAGCTGGCTATCCGTCGTTCGCGGACGGTGACGCCGGTGCCGGGAGCTCGGCCGGAGGCGGTCCATTCGCCGTACCGCACGTTCAGTTCCCGCCGGTATCCGTCGCTGAGATCCTGCCCCCACCGGATCGATTGACCGTCAACGTCAAACGTCGTAAAGAGACCGTTGGGTGCGGTTACCAGCTCTTTCCACACCCCGTCGGCGTTGTCATAGGTGTCACTCACCACGCACGCAACGTAGTCGGAAGCGGTGCTGTCGGAAAAAGTACCTCGATACCCGAGGTACCCGTTTCCGATCATATAGTTACTGCCGGTGGTAACGACCTGTTCCGGCACAAATGTCGTCTCGTAAATCTCCCACAGCGTCTCGCTGTTGAGGTTGTTCTCAAGTTGCAACGCGTTGACTCCTTTAAAAAAATAGCGGCACATCGAAGATCGATGGCCGCTAGAATTGCGTATCCGGGAGCGCCGGCAGTTATCCCTTTACGGAACCTGCCATCATTCCACGGACAAAATACCGCTGAAGCCCGAAAAAGACGACCAACGGCATCGTCATCGACAGAAATGCGCCGGAAGTCAGCACATACCAGTCCTGCCCACGGGAGCCAACCATTTCCGACAGGCGCGTGGTAACGAGGGACACGTCTATGCGAGTGCCAAGAAATACCAACGCAACCAGCAGGTCGTTCCAGACCCACAAGAACTGGAAAATCGCAAATGACGCAATCGCCGGAACCGACAACGGCACAACCAGGTAAATGAACTTGGTCATCGGCGTTGTCCCGTCAACCTCGGCGGCCTCTATCAGATCCCGCGGAATCTGAGATATGTACCCGAACAACAGGTACGTTGCCAGGGGCAATCCGAATCCGGTGTGAGCCAACCAGATTCCAAGGTACGTACCGCTTAATCCGGCGCTGTTGTACAGACGGAAGAGTGGCAACAGCGAGGTCTGCAGCGGAACAACCATCAACCCGACAACCAGGATAAACATCAGCCGGCGTCCCTTGAACTCCATCCAGGCAAGGCCGTAGGCGGCAAACGCGGCGATCGTAATCGGAATGACCGTGGCGGGAATGGTAACAAGCAAACTGTTCGCAAACGCGATACCCATTCCATCCTCGGTGAGGACGGATATGTAGTTGTCCAGGGTCCAGAAGCCCTGGCTGAACGGTTGGAACACCGCGGTCCACCATCCCGTGGTGTTGATCGCGTTGGGTTCACGGAACGAGCTGACCAACAGACCAAACGTCGGAATCGTCCAAAGAACGACAATGACAATAACGGCCAGATTCAGAAAAACGCGGCCGGCGACCTCTTTGGAGGTCTTTTTTCTTTTTTGCAAAACAAGTGCATCAGACATGTAAACCTCCTTAGGCCTTATTCAGACTGCGGATATTCCGGATCATAATCGGGGTAACCGCGATGAAGATAATCACCGCCAAGGCGGCACCGCGGCCGTACTGTCCCCGTTGAAACAACTGGTTGTACATCATGTTGGCGACAACATCGGTGTTGAACCGTCCGCTGGTCATCACAAACACGACGTCAAAGACTTTCAGCACCAGAATGATGATCGTTGTCGTAACGGTGAGAATCGTGCCGCTGACAAACGGAATAATCACCTGGAAAAAGATGCGGAACTCGCTGGCTCCGTCGATACGGGCCGCTTCCAGAAGGCTGGACGGAACCCCTTTGACCGCAGAGGAAAGGATAACCATCGCAAAACCGGTCTGGAGCCAGATCATGATCGCGATCAGGAAAAAGTTGTTCCACGGCTCAATCCGCAGCCAGCCAATAGCCTCGCCGCCAAGGGCGACAACGATCGCGTTCAACAGACCGATCTGTTGCCCGTACGATGCATAGTAGTAAATGAAGCGCCAGATAACCGCTGCACCGACAAAGGAGATCGCCATCGGCAGAAATACCAGCGATTTTGCATATTTTTCCCATTTGATCCGGTCAACAAGCACGGCGATGATCAAACCGAGAGATACCGCAAAGAGCGGCACAAAGATGAGCCACAGGATGTTGTTTCGGATCGCAATGAGAAGTGATGGATCCTGAAACGCTGCGACGTAGTTCTGCAGCCCGAAGTTGGTTGGAGCACCTCCTCGGGTGTAATCAAAAAAGCTGATCCAGATCGTTCTGATCGTCGGGTAAATAATGTAAACGAACAGTATGAGAAACGCCGGCGTGATAAATACGTAGGGTCTCAACAGATCCCGCGCCCGGATCGGCAGCTGCGCCACCAGATTATCGACGGTCAGGAACAGAGCCCAGATACCGCCGACCCCGACGACCAGCGCGACTACGGCGATGAGAATCTTCGGGATTTCCTCATTCCGCATGAAGTCAAAACTCCACGCAAAGATCACGACGAGCACCGCTGCGATAGCGATCGAAATGATCACCTGCAACGATCTGTTCTGCACAATTCTCGCATCACTCATAACACCCCCGGTAGGTCACTGTTTTTTCTCTAAAAAAGGGCAGGATGGCGGTATGCCACCCTGCCACAACAAAACGTTACGTTCTGTCTTACGGCCAGGCGTTGTCGATGTTAGTCAGCAACTGGTCCAGGTCTGCATTGGGATCATTGACGTATGCGGTCATCTCCGTCCAGAACGCTCCCGCACCAACGGGACCCGGCATCAGGTCGGATGCATCAAAGCGGAACGTTGTGGCGTTCTGAAGGATCTCCGCTATACCGCGGTCGGTGACGGTGGGATACCAGTCCAGCGGAGTATCCGCATGGGGTGATATGAACCCGCCGGTTTCAAGCCACCCTTTCGTGGATAGTCCGGTCGCCAGATAACGCATCGCCGCGCGGACCTCGGGGCGGTCCTGCATGGGACCCAGGAGGTCGCCGGCGCCAAGAACGGGTTTCCCAAGGCTTTCATCGATCGGGGGCAGATAGAAGAAGCCGATCTGTTCACCGACCTCGTCCCCTTCCTGGGGGAAGAACGCGGTGATAAACGACGCCTGGCGATGCATCAGCGCCGCCGGCGGATCAACGGTCATCGGAGTCGGTGCGTCGCCAAACGGCGTCAGCACGATACCTTCGCGACCGCCAAGGACGTAATCCTCGTTGAACCAGATCTCTTCCAGGTATCCAAGCGCTTCCTTGACTTCGGGGCTGTTAAAGGGCAACTCGCCGGCGACCCACCGGTCGTATACTTCCGGCGGATGGATGCGCAGCATGATGTCCTCAATCCAGTCCGTTGCAACCCAGCCGGTTGCCCCGGCGCTTTCAATACCAACGGTCCACGGCGTATGACCGTCGGCAACCATCTGGTCACACAGGGCAAGCATTTCGTCCCACGTTTCGGGGATTTCGTATCCCTCTTCCTCAAACGCCGGAATGTTGTACCAGACCAGACTCTTGACACTGGCGCGGTACCAGACACCCGCCTGGATACCACCGATTTCGGCAAGGTCCAGCCATGCGTCGTTGTACTGCTCTTCCAGATAGTCCATCCCGAGCCAGTCCGATACGTCGTAAATCAGGCCGCCATTAACAAGGTCCGCGGCGAGTCCGGGCTGCGGGAATGCGGCGATATCCGGCGGGCTTCCGCCTTCGGCGCGAACGGTAATCAGCGTCTCAAAGTCCCCACTGCCTTCGTATACAACGTCGATACCGGTTGCTTCTTCAAACGGCCCCATCGATCCGCTGAAACGCTGTGCATCCTGGTCCACAAAGGCGCCAAAGATATTGACCGTAGTACCCGAGAGGTCTTCACCCTCGGTGTAGGGATTGTCGGTATAATCGACACCCGAATCGTCTGCGGCTGATCCGCTTTCTTCCGCACCTTCATCCTGACCGCCACATGCGACCAGTACAAACGCGAGTAGAACTGCAATCAGAAGCAGTGCCAGCTTTTTGAACATATGTCCTCCTAATTTTGGGTTAACACTGTATTAGTTGTACCACACAACCAACTAAACAGTAGCACGAGAAATTTCGGGTGTCAAACAAATTCTTCTCGTTTTACCCACCCGTGGATCCCGCTATTCGGGGCGCCCGGCGACGACGATCGCCGAACTGAGCGGTTTTTTTTGACAGGACGGACGGGTGGGTGTAAATTGGTTGTTACAACCAACCTTATGGCAAATAGTATTAGTGAAGTGAACATCACCAGGGTTCTCCGGTCGGTCTACCTCAACCACGGTTTGAGTCGGGTCGACATCTCGAAACGGCTTGGGCTCAACAAATCGACCGTTTCAAAGATCGTGGCGTATCTGGAGGAGATCGGTATCGTGGAACCCGATATGGTCGGCGATGCCGGACCCACCGGCGGCCGACGTCCGATTCACCTCCGTATCAAATCGGGCTGGGGTTGCATCATGGGCGTCGAGATTCAGACCGAGGCGTTTACCGTGGTCGGCATCGATCTGCACGGAGAGGTGTTTTTCTCCCACACCGAACCGCTGGACCTGCGGGCGGACGGCCTCGTTGACTCGTTTGTCCAGATCGTCAGCCGTTTTGTACCGAGTCTGGAAGCGACCGGTGTGCCCCTCGTCGGTATCGGCGTCGCGCTCCCCGGCTTTGTGGACCCCGACCGGGGAGTTCTGTACGCGTCACGACCGCTGGAGCTGTATGAGCAGGTCGATTTTGTCGGAGAAGCGCGGCGGCGGATCGAGTTGTCAGTACCGATTCTCGTTGATAACGACGCCAACTGCGGATGCTGGGGAGAGCTGGCGTTCAAACACAGTGACCGGCCCGCCAATTTTCTGTTTGTCCTGGGGGAATTGCGAAAGCACACCGTCGAAATGGATGACTACCGAATCATGGCGTTGGGCCTCGGGTTGGTTCTGAACGGACAGGTGCACCACGGGCAGGGGTTCTCCGCCGGTGAGTTCCGGAGCATCAACTACAACCCCGGCACGGTCAATCAGTTTGCCGTCAGCGACGACGAAGCGCGCCGCTTTCTTCAGGATCCCGCCGTGGACAGCGTCATCATCGATCAGCTTGCCCGGCACATCGCGTTTCTGGTGAACGTCCTCAACCTCAGCAAGGTTGTTATCGGCGGACCGATGGAGGTGTTGGCAGACGAACTGACTGAGTCGATACACGACCATATCGAGGTGAACTGGGCGTATCCCGAGCCGGTGCAATGCCAGGTTGCGGTTTCGCGCCTTGGTGAGCAGGCTGCTGCGTTCGGAGCAGCCGGTATGTTCCTGGAACACCTGATCGAGGTTCCCCGGATGGACACCGTTCCCGGCGCCCGACCGACCCGCGGAATCAAACTCCTTGAGGGCCTTTCGGCCCAACCCAGGGAGTGAGCGTGGCGTCGCGGCGGCGGTGTCTCAGCCGTGCCAGCTCCGCATGCTGTCCCACACGCCGAGAACGCGCATAAGCGCGTTGAACCACCGGTCCGGCAACACCCCGCGGAAAAACACCGCCAACCGCACCGACCGGGGCCGCATGACCCGTTCCTCGCCGCGACGCAACGCCCGCTCCACAATCGCCTCGGCGATGACATCATGGGAGGAAATCCGGGGGACGATCACCCCGCCAAGACCGCTCAGCCGGGCGCCGGCAAACATGCCGGTGGCGATGAAACTCGGATGGATTGAGCTGACCAGAACGCCGTGCGTTCGCGCTTCCCCCCGCAACGCCTCGGAAAACCCCCAGACCGCCCCCTTGCTGGCGGAATACACCGCAAGAAACGGAACGCCGATTGCGCCGGCGGCGGAGCTTACATTCACTACGTGCCCGCGCCCGCGGTGGTACATCTCCGGCATGACGATACGCGTCAGGTACACCAGCGCGTTTACGTTCACCGCAAGCGTCTGCATCCACGTCTCCCCGTCCTGGTCGACGAAGCTGCCGGGGGCAAGATGCCCCGCATTGTTGACGAGAATCTCCGGAGCTTCCCAATGGGCACGGAGCCGTTCCACCGCCGCATGCAGAGCTGCGTAATCGGTGATATCGACGACGACAGTATGTATCTGTTCGACGGAGAAACCTTCGTCAACCAGGCGCGTCAACGCGTCCGCCAGAGCGTCTGCGTTTCGATCCCACAGGGAAACCCGTGCGCCGCCGGCAAGCAGCCGGCGTGCCGTTGCCCACCCGATGCCTCCTGCCCCGCCGGTAATAACCGCAACCGCCCCCGCGAGGGGAACTGTGTTTCGGCGATAGTTCATCGTTCGCTCCTTCGCATGATCTCATCAACAATCGCGCGGTGCTCCGCGAGGCCGAGCTCCGGCTCAGCCGGAACGAGGCGTCGCGGCCGCAGAAATACCGGTGTTCCATCGTCACCATTTACGTTTCCGGAGACCCACTCCGCCGGGTCGATCTCAGCCTGCGGTGAGACGATCAGACCACGCCCCACCTTGAGAAGCAGAATTCGGCGAACCGATTCCTCGATCCGCGCAATCGTCAGATCTCCGCGTTCAAGAGCGGCGATGATCTCCCGGTACGCCTGCCGCGTATCCGCAGGGCGCAACAGAATGTCCGCCCCCGCCGCGATCGCCCGAAGCGGAATCTCCCGAGTGGTGTAGGAGTTGGTCAGCGCGGCCATCGTCAACGCGTCGGTGATAATGACACCCTCGAAACCAAGATGCTCCCGCAGGAGCCCCGTGGTGATATCCCGACTCAACGTGGCGGGGGTCGCATCCCCGGTAAGCGGCGGAACGCTGATATGCCCCGTGAGGACAGCATCGCTCCCGGCGGCGATTCCGCGAACGAAGGGAGGCAATTCCACCGCTTCAAGCCGATCCATCGCATGGGGCAGCGTCGCGAGCCCGACGTGTGAATCCTCGAGCGTATCACCGTGGCCGGGAAAATGTTTCAACGCCGCACTGACCCCGTTCGTCTGCAGTCCCCGTACCGTGGCATCCACCATCGTCGCGACAATCTCGGGATCGGTCCCGTACGCGCGGCTCCCGATAACCGGATTATCCGGGTTGGTAAGCACATCCGCCACCGGGGCCAGGTTGAGATTAATGCCAAGGCTTCGCAGCTCCCGGGCGATCACTCCCGCAAGTTGAAACGCGAGCTGTGCATCTGCGGAGCGCCCCACCCGCGAGGCCGACGGAATTTCGGTAGCCGGCATCCTGCTCGACGGGACAAGTCGTCGCACAACTCCGCCCTCCTGATCGACCCCGATCAGCAGCGGTATGGAAACAGTTGCCTGGAGATCGCTCACAAGCGAACGCACCTGATCGGGAGTGTCGATGTTGGCCGCAAAAAGCAGGAACCCCCCCGGCTGGATCTCCTCAAACAGAGCGCGAAGCTCCGGGACCAGCGTCGTAACAGGCTCACCGTTCCTGTCGATGAGGTATGCCGGCATCAGGAGCTGCCCCACCAGTTCCGAAACGGTCATCGCGGCGATTATCTCATCTACAAGCTGCGCGGGTTCCGGAACCTCCCGGCGCGGTGGTGGCAGAGCGCCGGGATCAACACGGGCAATACGATCGTTTTCGGAAGAGGCGGAGTTCATGGAATTCCCGGTCTGATCCGTTTCCTCAACGGCCGACGGTTTTTCGGCCTCTTGGTCCTGCTCCTCCTGACGAATGACTTCGGAACCCGTTTGACCGGGTGTCGGGAGAGTTGCACCATCGGAATCCGCAGGGGGACCCCCGGCACATCCGCTGAACAGCACAAGAACCAGCACCGTGATCGTCGGGACAGAGACTAGTAGTTTTTGAATACGCATGTACGAATTTCCATACAGTTACTGAACCGATCCGGGTGAAACGCGATTCTAAAACCTGTAAATACCTGTCTCAAAACTACTTACCAGACCTTCAAAAAAAGAAAATGTCGGCACGAATATTGCATGAAGTACAGTGATGGACCAATTAGTACTTCGCCGACGTATTTACAGCATTTCACGGGAACTACAGACAGAACTGATCCGCAAATCGATTCACCTGTCGGTAGCACTCGTCCCGGTGGTCGCCGCTACTATCGGTACGGCGCCAACACTCGCCCTGCTCGCCGCTGGAACGGTACTGTATACGTACGCCGAGGTCCAGCGCCACGCCAGCGTCACGGTGCCGATTATATCACGGATCACGGAACTCTCATCCCGGCAGAAGGACCTGAACCGCTTCGTTCTCGGTCCGGTCACCCTTGGAATCGGCGCAATGCTCGCCCTGCTCCTGTACCCCAATCCTGCCGCGACAATCGCGATTTTTGCCCTGGCGTTTGGGGACGGGGTGGCAAGCCTGGTCGGGAAGATCTTTGGGCGCATCCGGATTCCCGCCACCGGCGGAAAAACGATTGAGGGCAGCCTGGCGTGCGCAACCGCGGTTGCGGCAAGCACATGGGCGATCACTCCGAATCCGGCCGCAGTCGTGTCCGTCACGGTCGGAGCAACACTCCTTGAAGTTCTGCCCACCGGTGACGCGGACAACCTTATCCTTCCTGTCGGCGTTGGTCTCATCGCAACGTTTCTGGTTTAGCTCCCCGGCTTCCCCGCACAGGTCACGAGACGAGATAGTCGCGGTAGTGCTGACCCGTGAAAACGGAACTCCCGATTATGACTAACGCACCGCCAACGATAATCCAGAGCGGATCCGCGTAATAAAAAAGAAGCTCCCGCCCAACCGCGAGTGCCGCAACCGCTCCCGCGGTAACCAACAGGCGCGGATTCTCGTTGGATACAGCCGCCTGGACAAAGTTGACAACCGCAAGCACCAGAATACCGATAAGGGCGACCTCAAGGGACGCACGAACGCCGGCGGGGTATACCAAATGGTCCGGAAGGTACGACGTGTCGACGGGGATGAGCCAACTCAGACTGAAAGCGATCAAAAACCCGATGAAGAGTACCGTTCCGTGGCGCTGCATCCGAATTCCTCCGGAGTAGAGCCCTGCCGCAAAAAGCGAGAATACACCGACGATATGTCCGAAAATGGATCCGCGCGCGACAACCGGAGAAAGGTGCGGCCACCGACTGGAGAGCACGACAACCTGCCCGACCTTAGAAACGTCCAGCATCATGGAGAGGAAGAAAAAGGTGAGGAAGAACACGGGGATCGACGGGCTCCGCCGAAAAAGCCGAACGTACAGAATTGCGAACAACGCGCCGAGCAGGACCGAGACGGTGGTGCCCCCGATCGCCACGAGCTGAAGGAAGCGCAAATCGATCAACGTAGTCGCGTCGGCGCCGCGAAAAGTGCGGAACAGCGCATACGCTACACCGATATTCACGCCGATACAGAGAAAGAGAACGGTTCGAATCGTCGTATTCCTTCCGGCGAGCGTCATCGACGCCACTATAGCCGTTTTTGAAAAAAACTTCAGCCGTTATCAGAAATCGACGATACAATAGGGAGAGGAATTGCCCATGGTCCACAGAAAAATACGCCACGCCTTGATACTATCGCTCCTTGTCACGGTAGCCGGGTCGATTTCGGCCGGCGATGTCGCCCGTTTTGTGAATCTTGGATTTTCGCCAAACTCGGGAATTTTCATGTTTGCCCAACACGGTATCGCGGTGGAAGAGGGATTCCCCTTTGCAGAGATCTACACTGTGGATGTCCCGGGCAACCGGTTCGTCGCCGACGGCGTATTCCAGGAGACCTATGCGACGCGCATGTCTCCCGGCCAGGACGGGAGCGGAGCGCTCTATAACCTGCTTCCGGAGCTGCACGACGTCGTTCAGGATTACCAGGTCAACCACCTGCGCCAGGGACGCCTGATTTACCTGCTGGTCGACGGTGCCGAGGTCCGCGAACGGATCGAGTTCCGCGATTTTGAAACGAGCAACCGCTACGACATCCGCATCACCCAGGAGCAACGCGGCTCCGGATCGGACGTGCGGGCGGCGTTTCACATCGACGTGACGGCAGAGCTTGCAGACGGAACGGTCATCGACCATCGCGTGGGACGCCCGGGGTACTTCCGCGAGGATATCGACCGGTACCGGATAAACCAGGTGATCGTCAGCCCCGACGAACGGTCGCTGGTGATCGTCGTCGAACGCATCCGTGATACCGCAGCGGGAAAACGCGTGCGTTACATGGTGGAGACGGTCAAACTCCGGTAGTCGTTGGATGCGGAAACGCCGGGGCAGCGGCCCCGCGCCGCGCCCCACCCCAGTCCTGAAACTTGACGTCCTCGCCGTTTGGCCATACAATCGCGCAGAATATTATGGCAGAAAGAATTACGCCCCGGAGCGAAAACTATTCCGATTGGTACGTTGATATCGTACTGAAAGCGCAACTCGCCGACTACAGTCCCGTCAAAGGCAGTATGGTCATCCGCCCCCGCGGATACGCCTTGTGGGAGCACATCCAACGTGGCCTGGACGACATGTTCAAGGCGACGGGGCATACCAACGCCTACTTTCCACTCCTGATCCCCGAAAGTTTTATCCACAAAGAAGCGGAACACGTCGAGGGATTTGCTCCGGAACTCGCCGTCGTCACCCATGGTGGCGGCGAAAAGCTGGAAGAACCGCTGGTGATCCGTCCCACCTCGGAGACGATCATCTGGAGCATGTACAAGAAGTGGATCCAGTCGTATCGCGATCTTCCGCTGCTGATTAACCAGTGGGCCAACGTGCTCCGCTGGGAAAAACGTACCCGCCTCTTCCTGCGAACCACCGAATTCCTCTGGCAGGAGGGGCACACCGCGCACGAAACGGAACGGGAGGCGCGGGAAGAGACGCTGCGCATGCTCGAAGTGTACCGGACGTTTGCCGAGGACTATATGGCGATGCCGGTTCTGACCGGTGTCAAGACGGAATCGGAAAAATTTGCCGGGGCGATCAACACGTACGCGATCGAATCTTTGATGCAGGACCGCCGGGCCCTGCAGGCCGGCACGTCCCATTTCCTGGGTCAGAACTTCGCCAAGGCGTTCGACGTGCAGTTTCAAACGCGGGAAAGCACCCTTGAGCACGTCTGGGCGACAAGTTGGGGCGCCTCCACCCGTTTGGTCGGCGCACTGATCATGACGCACTCCGACGACAACGGACTCATCGTACCGCCGCGCCTGGCGCCGACCGAAGTGGCACTGATTCCGATCTTTCGCTCCAAGAACAAGGCGGAGGTGCTGCCCCGCGCCCGGGCGCTGTACGACGAACTCCGCACCGAGTTCCGCGTGGAGCTTGACGATGACGAAAACAACTCACCGGGCTGGAAGTTTGCCGAGTGGGAGTTGCGCGGCGTACCCGTCCGGGTGGAGATGGGCCCGCGGGACATCGAAAACGGTCAGGTCACCCTCGCCCGTCGCGATACCGGTGAGAAGGAAACGGTTCCCACCGACCAGGCAGCCGAGCGTATCCGCACACTGCTCCAGGAGATACAGAAGAACCTGTTTGAACGGGCCAGGGCGTTCCGGGAAGAGAATACTCACTATCCGGCCACCTACGACGAGTTCACCGCGCTTTTCAACGGCGGTGCCAACGGGTTTGCCGTTGTCCCCTGGGACGGTGATCCGGCGACGGAAGCTCAGGTGAAGACCGATACCAAAGCAACGATTCGCGTTCTCCCGTTCGGCAACGAAGATGAGGCAGCGGGAAAACAGTGTATCGTCAGCGGTAAACCGGCAAAACACATCGCAGTCTTCGCGAAGAGTTATTGAGCCTGTGCTATAGTTAAGGCGTGAGCAACCGCCAAATCGCGTACATTTTCAGCGTCACGCTGCTCCTGTTTGGCGCCGGTATTCCCGCGCACGCCCAGATCTTCGGCATTCGGATCAGCCAGATCTACATATCCGCGATGCCGACATGGATGTACAACGGGTTCACCGAGACACAGGACGGTGACCCGGTCCAGGGCAGCGACGTCAGCCCGCTGAGGATGACCTTCGGTGCCGGGTTCGAGTTGCGCCTGACCGACACGATGTCGGTGGAACCGGAGGGGTGGCTCTTCATGCAGGAGTACATCGCCCTTAAAGAATACGACAAGACCGTTCCGACCCAGATAGAAACCGGCAGCGCCGTCGGTGACATCGCCAATACGATCGGACTGGCGTTTTCGGTGCCGTGGGTCTATACGTGGCGTCCCGAGTGGTCCGGCAAGTGGGAGTTTGACGGCCGCGCCGGCCTCGCCCTGGTGTACCGGATTCCCATCGGGGGGATAGACGGGACCGACGCCGCTCCTGCGGCGATTTACTGGATCGCCGGGCGATTCGTATACCCCCAGTTCGGCGTTGCCGCGGACTATCAGTTCACCGAACGCATCCAGGTGGGCCTGGGCCTCGACTGGTACGTACCGATGTACAACATCTGGGACAACGACGAACCGACCCCGTTTCTTGATGAGACGATGCTCCGCTGGGGCGCCCGGGTACGCTGGACGATCGGGGGTTCGGGAGACGATTCGTGAGGCGATTCGGGTTCCGCCGGTCTCGCCGGGTCACTCTCCGAGCCATTCTACCTGGTACAGATCCAGGCGACGATCCTTCTGGTTGGTGACGGAACCTTCCGCCCGTAATTCGGTGAGTTTGTCCAGGTCAAGGTCAACCAACAGCGTCATTTCCGTGTTGGGAGTGCTTTCCGCCATGATCCCATCGTGGGGGAACGCGAAATCCGACGGCGAGAATACCGCTGACTGACTGTACTGGATATCGACGTTGTCCACGCGGGGAAGATTCCCTACGCTCCCGGTGATCGCCACGTAACATTCGTTTTCTATCGCCCGTGCCTGAGCCGTCCGGCGTACCCGGAGGTACCCGTTCTTGGTGTCGGTCCAGAACGGAACAACCAGAATCTCCATGCCCCGCTCTCCCATGAGCCGACCGAGTTCCGGAAACTCCACATCATAACAGACCAGGATGCCGATCTTACCGGCGTCGGTGTCAAAGACCCGCAACGCCGTACCACCCTGGATTCCCCAGCTGGTGCGTTCCTGCGGTGTAATGTGCAGCTTGTACTGCGCCTCCACCCGACCGTCACGGTGAAACAGATACGCGACGTTGTACATCTCGCCCTGATCCCACGCCGGCATGCTGCCTCCGACGATATTGATGTTGTAGGTGACCGCCATATGGGACAGGGCGTCGCGAATCGCCGGGGTATATTCGGCGAGGGCGCGCACCGCGGTGATGCTGGTTGCCTGATCGCCGATGCCCATCAACGCGGCGTTGAAAAACTCCGGGAAGACGCAGAAGTCCCCCTGGTAATCGGAGATCGCATCGACAAAGAACTCAACCTGTTCCAGAAGCACCTCCAGCGACGCCACACGGCGCATCTGCCACTGGACCATCCCCACCCGGACGCGACGCTTGGGCGCGGAAACCACCGGCTGGCGCGAGCGCTGGTAGTAGATATTGACCCATTCGAGGAGCGTGGCATTTCCCCGGGACTTCCGGTCCTCCGGAATATAGTCTTCGAGGACACGTTTCACCTGAAAACCGTTGTTGAGCTGGAACGTCAGGATCGGGTCGTGAATCTCTCTACTGGTCACGCTATCGATATACGCCTGCGGCGAGAGTTCAGCGGCGTATTTATAGTAACCGGGTATCCGGCCCCCGGCGATAATCGCCCGGAAATTGCCCTCCCGGCACAGCTCCTTCCGGGCGTCGTACAGCCGTCGCCCGAGACGATACCCGCGATACGCGGGATCAACGAAGACGTCCAGGCCGTACATCGCATCTCCGTCGGGATGGTGTACCACCGAGTCACTCCCCTCCAGCAGTTCATCATAGGTGTGGGCGGTGGAAAAGCGGGCGTAATCAACCCGGACGGTAAGCGCCACCGCGACGATGACCCCGTTGTCCTCAATACCGAACTGAGCCTCCGGAAAACGCCGCACCAGTACGGCTATCACGCTTTTCGGCCAGGCGCCGTCCAGATCTGTGTAAATCCGGTCCATAAGTGATTTGATCTGCGGATAGTCATCCATCCGAAGGTTTCGCAAATGCAGGTGATGCAGGTCTGTTGATTCGTTATCGGCTTCTGTATTCATAGTGATCGGTAGACCGTAGCACGGTTCTATCGCTATTTTGAAGATACTACAACGCCACACCAGCAAAGGAACTCTATGAACTTATCACTCGCGTTCATCGCCCTGGCACGAGAACGGGCGGATGGTCCGGTCTCGTACACGACAGATTCATCGCTGTTTATCTCCGCGGCGGGTACAACGTCGTCGCTGATCGACAGCGGTCGCTTTCTTGAAATACCGCTGACGATAATTCACGACGCGGCAGCCCATGACGATCCGGTGGAGCACCTCCTTTCACACCGCCCGGAGGGATCCGACCTCCTGCCCCCCGGCGTGGAAACGGTGATTCACGCCGTGATTGTGGCGCCCTATGTCATCCACACACGGCCGATCGGAATCACCGGGCTGCTGGCCGGAGGCGATGGGGAAGCCCACGCCCGCAAGCTGTTTGGCTCCGATATTCTCTGGGTCGATGCGATGCCGCCAGATCGATCACTCCTCGAGGCGGTACAACGCGCACTGACCGCGTACCGCGACGCTCACGGAGGAACGGATCCGCAGCTCGTCTTCCTGCAGAATCACGGTTTGCTGATTACCGGAAATACGCCGGAGGAGATCGAGACGCGCTTTGACTCTGTCTCACAAACGCTGGAACCGGTGATTCAACGCTCGCCGGAGCTGGACCCGACGCGGCAGGACACCGACGCCCTCGAGAAACTGAACGA